>JAUPVD010000177.1 GCA_030917225.1 Pseudomonadota bacterium | reverse complement strand
TTCCAGGCAAAATCCGTTTCATCGCGCCAGACCAGACCCCAGGCTTTGCCGATTGTCTCATTGGCAGACTGCGCCACACGCCGCATGACCAGACCGACAATCGCCAGCCAGACCACTGCTGCCAAAGCGAGTCCCTGCAACCAGCGGCCGACGATATCGCTGCCGGCTGCCGTTTCGTTGGCGCCGAGATGGGTGCCGCCGAACTTCAGGCGCGGGTAGTCACGCATGGTGCGCAAAGAACCGTCTGGCTGACGTACTTCGATCATCTCTTTGGCGTAGGCGCGTGTCGCCAAGGGTTCCGAATAGGTCTTCTCCATCTTCGAGCGAAGGGGCGACAACGCGGCATCCAGCGCCGACAGCACCTCTACCGAATAGGCCAGTTTTTCGCCTTCCTTCGCCGCCAGTTGCGGACGATAGTGCAGCGAATCGAGCAGGCCGATCAGTGCGAAGCAGGCCAGCAGCGTCGCCGCCGCCATCCCCGGACGGCTGCGACCGACGCGCGCCCAGGCAGCCGCCAGCGGCGGTTGCTGCGCCGACCACCAGGCGGCAACACCACTGGCCAGAACGAGCAGCCAGATGAAAAGGTCGGACCAGAGAAGTACGGGCTGGATCGTCATCGCGTTGTCAGGAAAACCGTATCCGCGGGTCAACCAGCGTGTAGGAAATATCGGTCAGGATCAGCCCGATGATGTAGAACACCGAACCGATGAAGACCATCGCCCGCACGACGGCGAAATCCTGCGCATTGATGGCATCGATCGTGTAGCTGCCCAGCCCGGGAATGCCGAAGAAGGACTCGACGACCAGCGAGCCCATGAAGAGCAGCGGGATAACGACGACGACGCCCGTCAGGATCGGAATCAGCGCGTTGCGCAGCACATGCCGGAAAAGCACGATGGACTCCGAAAGCCCCTTGGCGCGCGCGGTACGCACGTAGTCCTTGCCGATCTCTTCGAGAAAGATGGTGCGGTACCAACGCGACGAGGAACCGATTCCGGCGACGACACCGATCAGCACCGGCAGCAACAGGAAGCGCCAGGCGTCGAGCTCGCTGCCGTAACCGGAGATCGGCACCAGGCGCCACATCTTCGAGACCAGATACTGCCCGCCGATGATGTAGAACAGGCTCGAAATCGACATCATTGCGACGCAGGTCACGACGCCCCAGAAATCGAACCAGCTCGCGCGGAAGAAGGCCAGCAGCAGGGCAAAGCTGACCGTTACGAACAGGCTGAGCAGGAAGGTCGGCAACGCGATGGCCAGCGACGGCACCATTCGTGTCCGGATTTCCCGGGCAATGTCGCGGCCATCCTCGGCACGGCCGAAATCACCGGTGAACATGCGTACCGATTTCTGGAAGAAGATGGTCTCGGTGACAAGGCTCGCCCCGCCCGCCTCCGCATTAAGGAACAAGGGCTTGTCGTAGCCGCGTTCGGCCTTCCATTTCTGGATGGCCTCCGGTGTCACGCGCTTGACGCCAAGCTGCATGCGTGCCATGTCATCCGGCGTGTTCACGACGAAGAACAGCGCAAAGGTAATCAGGTTCACCCCGATCAGGATCGGAACCGCATAGAGCAGGCGACGGAAAATGTAGGCAAGCATCGTGCTGATTATCTCTCGTGTCGCGCAGCACTGCGCTCCCGCCGTCTATACCCGACCATTGCCGGCACAATCAACGCCAACAGAAAAATGACGCCGGCCACCAGCGGCCAGAGCACAGGCCGGTTCCATTCGCGGCGCATGCTGGCGCGCGATTCGACATCGAGCCGCTGGTATTTCAGGTTGTTGTGCCCGACATCGCTGGGCTTCCGGTTCTTCAGCCAGGCATGACCAAGCGAGTAACTCTTCGGGTGAAACCCGTAGACCCACGGTGCATCCTCGTGCAGCAGGCTGTTCATGCGGGTGATGATGGACAGGCGCCGCGCGCCGTTCTCCATGTTCTTCATCTCGAGGAACAGGCGATCGAATTCCGCGTTCCGGTAGTTCGAGGCGTTTTCGCCGCCCTTCTCCACCTTGCCCTCCGCGCCGTTCAACAGGAACATGAAATTCTCGGGATCCGGGTAGTCGGCATTCCAGCCGAGGTAGTACAGCTGCACGGCGCCCTTGCGGATTTTTTCCTGGAAACGGTTGAAGTCGGTCGAACGCACGACCAGCTGGATGCCGATCTTGCTGAACTGGCGCGTCAGCCAGTCGAGGCGCGATTTGTCCCCCATGCCGCCGCCCGTGGTATCCAGGTTCAGCACCAGCGGCTCGCCGGTCTTCGCATCGCGCCCGTTCGGCCAGCCCGCTTCCGCCAGAAGCTTGGCGGCGGCTTCGGTGCTGCGCCGCCGGGGGGCACCGTCACGCCATTCGTAAACCACCCGGTTGATGCCGGCCTCGCCGTCGACATATCCGAAGATGCCCGGCGGCAGCGGTCCCTGCGCGGGGATGCCGCGACCATTCATGAAGATCGAGATGAACTCTTCCTGATCGAGGACGATTGAAATCGCCTGCCGCAGCTTGCGTGACTTGTCTCCGCCAACCACCGGGTCCAGCATGTTGAACCCCATGTAGAAGGTGGAGGCACGTACGCTGGTCAGCAGGCGGATGCCCTTTGAAAGCATCTCATCGGTCAGCGCGACATCGCCACCAACGTTGATCCGCACCGCCTGGTCAAAGCTGTCGGATGAAATGCCGGAGGCGTCGTACCAGCCCTGCAGGAACTTGTTCCAGTAGGGAATGGCCTCCTTCTCGCGCGAGAAGATGGCCCGTTCGATAAACGGTAGCGTCTTGCCGCAGTCCTCCAGCAGCCCTGCTTCACGGTCGCCCGCTTCGCCTTCGCAGGGATAGGTTTCACCGCGGAAATTGGGGTTCCTGGCGAGCACCATGCGGCTGTTGGGGTTGTTTTCGACCAGCATGTAGGGGCCGGTACCGACCGGATACCAATCCAGCGTCAGGTTCTTCTCAGCCATGCCGGGCTGACTGTAGAAGCGGTCGACTTCGCGCGGCACCGGGGCAAAGAACGGCATGGCCAGCCAGTAGAGAAACTGTGGATACTTGCCCTTCAGGCGAACGCGATAGGTATAGTCATCGACCTTGCTGACGCCGGACAGCGGGTAGGCATCAAGATCGAGCCAGCCATCGCGCGGCAGATTCTTCGCAACAGCTTGCAGGGTACTGCCCAGTTCCTTCAGGCCGACAATGTGCTCGGCCATCATGCCGAAGATGGGCGAATGCAGACGCGGATGCGCCAGACGCTTGATCTCGTAGATGTAGTCGTCAGCGCGCAGTTCGCGGCTGCCGGTTTCCTTGAAATCGGCAATGCGCTCGATGCCCTTGAGCTTCTCACGATCGAGATCGGCATAGACCGGCTTGCCGGATGCGTCGGTAGCGAAGGCTGGGTGCGGCTGGTAGCGGATACCCGACTGCAAGCGGATTTCGTAGATGCTTTCGGCAATCTTCTCGACAGGCGCATCAGCCGGCAGCGTCTTGCCAGCAGCATCGACATAGCGCGGCACCGGTACCGCT
>JAUPVD010000176.1 GCA_030917225.1 Pseudomonadota bacterium | reverse complement strand
GAATCACAATTACGAGCGCGAGCACCGCTACAACCTCTGGTTCGTCGTCACGGCCGGTTCCGAAGGCCGGCTGCAGGCGGCGCTGGGCGCCATCGAACAGGCGGCCGGTTACCCCATATTGCGCTTGCCGCTCGAACAGGAGTTCCACATCGACCTCGGCTTTTCGCTCAAGGCCGGCGAGAAGAAACGCCCCGCCGTCGCCCGCGCCTTTGCGCCGCCGCGCCCGCTCGAAGAGCTGGAGCGCCGACTGGTCATGGCGCTGCAGGAAGGCCTGCCGTTCTTCATCCGTCCGTTCTCGATCCTTGCCTCGCGCGTCGGTTGCGAGGAAATCGAAGTGCTGGAACGCATCAATCGCTGGTGCGAGGAAGGCATCATCAAGCGTTTTGGCATCGTCGTGCGCCATCACGAACTGGGTTACCGGGCCAATGCCATGCTGGTGCATGACATCCCTGACGAGCAGGTTGAAGCCATCGGCAATGCCCTTGCCCAGGCCGATGACGTCACCCTTTGCTACCGCCGCCCGCGCGTACTGCCGGATTGGCCGTACAACCTCTTCTGCATGATCCACGGTCAGGCCCGCGAGGAAGTCGAGGTACGCATCGCCGCGTTGCGGGCCGAACTCGGCCTGGAATCGCTGCCGCATGAAGTGCTCTTTTCACTTACCCGATTCAAGCAGACCGGCGCCCGCTATGCGTGAACGTGGTGAAGTGCCGGCGATCGATGCTGTCGACCGCCGCATCATCGACGCCCTGCAGGGCGACTTCCCGATCTGTGACCGCCCCTATGCGGCGGCAGCAGAAAAACTCGGCATCGGCGAAGAGGAACTGCTGGCCCGCCTGCAGTCCATGCTCGAGCGCAAGGTACTTACCCGTTTCGGCCCGATGTTCCAGATCGAGCGCATGGGCGGCTCCTTCGTACTGGTGGCGCTCGCCGTACCGGAGGCCGACTGGGAGCGAGTGAATGATGCGGTCAATGCTTTCCCGGAAGTGGCACACAACTACCGTCGCGAGAGCGATTTGAAGACCCCGTTCAACATGTGGTTTGTGCTGGCAACGGAAACCCGCGAGGGCATTCCCGAGGCGGTTTCAAAAATCGAAGCGGCGACGGGGCTGACGGTCTATGCCTTCCCCAAGCTCAAGGAATACTTCGTCGAAATGAAACTCTCGGTGCGGGGGGCAGCATGAGCGCTAGCGACGACCTCGATCGTCGCCTGATCGTTGCCACCCAGGCCGGCTTGCCGCTGGTGCCGCAGCCGTATCAACAGCTCGCCGATCAGCTTGGGACCACGCCGGATGAGGTGATGACGCGCCTGCAGGCGATGCTGGCACGCGGCACCATCCGCCGCATGGGCGCCGTGCCCAACCATTACGCCATCGGCTACACCGCCAATGGCATGAGTGTTTGGGATGTGCCGGATGAGCAGATCGATGCGCTCGGCGAGCGCATCGGCGCCCTCGATTTCGTCACCCACAGCTTCCATCGCCCGCGTGCGTTGCCGGCCTGGCCGTACAACCTCTTCGCCATGGTGCATGGCAGTTCGCGTGAGGAAGTGCTCGCCAAAGTGGCCGAAATCCGTGCGCTGCTGGGCGACGCCTGCCGTAGCCATGACGTCCTCTTTTCGACCCGGATACTCAAAAAGACCGGCCTGCGCATTTCCGGCTAGCCGGCCAATACCACCTCAGGATCTTCTCAATGGAAAAATGGATCACGCGCGGCGTCGCCATGCTCGTTGCGCTTGGCGGCTGCGGTCTTTTCTGGACGTTTGGCATGTTCGCTGCAGTGCCTGCCCAGCAAGGTCGCCTGACCGGGCTTTCCGGCGTCGAGATGCAACTGATCGGGATTCCGCTGCTGGTAGGTCTGGTAGTCGCCTGGGGGGCGCTTCACCTCTTTGCGCTGGCTGACCGCGAGAACAACCCTCGCTTTTATGCAGCGACGCGTATTGCCATGCTGCTGGCCGCGATTGCCGCTGCAGGTGTTGGCGCCAACTGGTCGCTGGCGCGTGTGGTGGGCTGAGGAGTTTTCAGCGATCGCGCCTGGTAGCGATCATTTCAACCGGCGGTGAACTTTTTTCGAGCGTCGATTACTGGCTGAGGCTCGTGATCCGAAAACGGTCGCGCCAGGAAATAGCCTTGCACACCGTCATAGCTGTTGTCGCGGAGAAAGGCCAGTTGCGCAGCCGTCTCCACCCCCTCGGCAACCACCTGAAGCCCCAGGCTGTGCGCTAGCGCAGCCGTGCCACGGATGATGGCCTGGCCATTGGGGTCATCGTTGATGTCCTGAACGAAGGAACGGTCGATCTTCAGGCTGTCGAGCGGCATGCGCTTGAGATAGGCCAGCGAGGAATAACCGGTGCCGAAATTGTCGAGCGCCAGGCCGACGCCAAGCTCCTTGAGTTCGAACAGCAGGGGAATCGTGCGGTCAGGATTGTCCATGGCCATGCTCTCGGTCAGTTCGAACCTGATGAGTGCGGGCGGGACATTGGTATCCGTCAGAACGCGGCTGATCTGGGCGGGCAAGGAAAGCTGGCGCAACTGGCGTGCCGAAAGATTGATGGCTACCGGCAATGCAGTCTGTCCGGCATCCAGTCGGGTGCGGATATGGCGGCAGGCATTGAGCAGCACCCAGTCACCGATCTGATTGATCAGGTCGCTGCCCTCGGCGACCGGGATGAAGGTTGCCGGATACTGCAGGCCGATACCGGGGCGTTGCCAGCGGACCAGAGCTTCGACACTGACGATGGTGCCGTCCATGCCGAAGATGGGTTGATAGTGCAGGACCAGATGGTCTTCACGAAAGGCTTCGCGCAGGCCATCCTCGATATCGAGTCGATCCATTGCCGCACGGTTCATGCTCGGCGAGAAGAACTGGAAATTGTTGCGGTCGCAGGCCTTGGCCGAATACATCGCGGTGTCGGCATTCTTCATGACGCTGGCGGCATCCGAACCGTCCTGCGGGAAAATGGCAATTCCGATCGACGCTGTCGTATTCAGCCCTTGGTTCTCGATCTGATACGGTTTCGCCAGCGACTGGAGGATGTTGCCGGCAATCGTCGTTGCGATGTCGGCACTCTCGATGTTCGTAAGAACGACAACGAACTCATCGCCGCCCAGGCGAGCCACGGTGTCCGATGCCCGCACGGCAGCGCGCAGTCGCCGGCCAGCCTCGATCAGCAGGAGGTCGCCCGTGTGATGGCCAAGCGTATCGTTGATCCGCTTGAAATGATCGAGGTCGAGGAACAGCACCGCCACCTTCTGCTCGTTGCGAAATGCGTCACCAATGGCATGGTCGAGCAGTGCCTCCAGCGCCAGACGGTTAGCCAGCCCGGTCAGCGGGTCGTGGTGGGCGAGGTGATGCACCTGCTTTTCGGCGTCCTGACGGACGACGACTTCATGCTCCAGCTGCTCATTGGATGCGGCAAGGTTGGACATCTGCTGGTGCTGTTCGCTGAGCAGTGCCACCAGGCGCTGGTGCTGACGACCCGCCTGGGTGAGCACCAGCCCGGCCATGGCCGCAAAGGACATGATGGCGGCCACCCACGACAGGGGGCTTTTCAGGAAATCGACGTTGTAGAAATTGAATTCGATATGGCCGCTCAGCGCGAGAAAAGCGATGATGCCCATGGTGCCGAGGCTGGCACCTGCCGCCATGACGCCACCGCGCACACCATGAAAAGTGGCGGCAACAAAGGTGAGCGCCATGTAGACCGGCGCGGAATTGCCGGCGAAGCCATAGATCAGATAGCCGATCGTTGCCGCCAGGTAGAGCGCGGCATACATGATGACGGCCAGCCAGCGAGCGCCGATGCGCTTGCGCGCCAGATACACGGCAAGGAAGCAGAAGAACAGCACGATGTGCGGAATGCTGAGCGGGTTGCCGAGGTGTAAATTCCGCCCCATGTTGCCAAGCAGAAGCACCACGCCGGCAATCATTGCCACCGTGTAAGTGGACATCACCACTTCCCGGCGAATGCTTTGAACAACGTTGTCCGTACTGTTCATCCGAGTCCTCAAGTGACCGGCGTACTGGCCGGTACGCGCCAAACGATACTTCTATTTAGATTCTACTCCTGACGGATGGGGGTAGTAGGTATGGCGCTCTACCGTGGGCCAGTCGCATTTTCGCGTGCCGGAAGCGCATCAGGCCAACCCGATGGGCTGGCCTGATGCGTGGAGCGAGGAGCCGCGCAGCTGGTGTGCTGCGCTGTCGAGGTCTACGGGGCTTGGGGGTTTAGGGGCTTACGAGGCCTGCGCCTCCGATACCCGCTTGGCAATGTGCGCCAGCGCCTCTTCCACCTGGTCGATCAGGATCAGGCACAGATCGCCCGAACCCAGGCGTTCCAGTGCCGTGTCGATGGCGATGAATTCTCCGGTGATCTCGTCGACCGAGCCGGTGCGCTTGGCGCCGGTCAGGCCGTCGCGCAGCAGCGAGATGACTTCGCCGTCTTCCCTACCGCGCTGGCAGGCATCCTGGTAGAGAATCACTTCGTCGAAGGCATCGCCGAGAATCTGGGTCTGCTGGCGGATGTCTTCGTCGCGGCGGTCGCCTGCGGCGCTGATGACCACCGAGCGGCGCTTGGCCGGCATGGTTTCAATGGCCTTGACCAGTGCCTGGATGGCATCCGGGTTGTGGCCATAGTCGGCGATCAGCGTCGCGCCCTTGTAGTTGAACAGGTTGAAGCGGCCGGGAGCGGTCGAAGCGTCGCTGACGAAGGAGCCGAGGCCGGCGCGGATGCTTTCCCAGTCGAGGTCCAGCGCCCAGCCGGCGGCAATGGCGGCCATGGCATTCTCGACCTGAAAGCCGATGCTGCCGCCACGCGTCAGCGGAATCGCTTCCAGCGGCACACGGTGCTCGGTGTTGCCCTGTGCCGCGACGATGGCGCCGTTCTCGACATAGACCACCCGATTGCCCAGCGCGCGGTGGCGCGCCATCACCGGGTTACTGCGATCCATGGCGAAGTAGATCACCGAGCCGGGGCAGTGGCTGGCCATCTTGACCACCATCGGGTCATTGGCATTGAGTACGGCGGCGCCATCCGGCGAAACGTTGTCGACGATGACGCGCTTGACCACGGCGAGGTCATCGACCGTGTTGATGAAATTCAGGCCGAGGTGGTCGCCGACGCCGATGTTGGTAACCACCGCCACGTCGCAGCGGTCGAAGCCCAGTCCTTCGCGCAGCACGCCACCGCGGGCGGTTTCGAACACCGCCGCGTCGACGTCCGGGTGCAGCAACACGTTGCGCGCACTGCGCGGGCCGCTGCAGTCGCCGGTGTCGATGCGCTTGCGTTCGATATAGACGCCGTCGGTGCCGGTGAAACCGGTGCGCAGGCCGCTGACGGTGAGCAGGTGGGCGATTAGGCGCACCGTGGTGGTCTTGCCGTTGGTGCCGGCGACAGCGACGACGGGGATGCGACCATCGTCGTTCGGGTCTTCGTACATCATCGAGATGATGGCTTCGCCGACCGGGCGGCCCTTGCCGAAGGATGGCGCCAGGTGCATGCGCAGACCGGGTGCGGCGTTGACTTCGACGATGCCACCGCCTTGCGCTTCGAGCGGCTGCTGCACGGTTTCGCAGACAACGTCGATGCCGGCGATGTCGAGGCCGATGGTCTGTGCGGCGGCGATGGCGCAGGCGGCCAGTTCCGGGTGCACGTCGTCGGTGACGTCGGTGGCCGAGCCGCCGGTGGACAGGTTGGCGTTGTTGCGCAGCACGACGCGTTGGCCCTGGGCTGGCACGGTGTCGGCGCTGTAGCCCTGCTTGGCCAGTTGGGCCAGGGCGATGTCGTCGAAGCGGATCTTGGTCATCGAGGATTCATGGCCGACGCCGCGGCGCGGGTCGGCATTCACCTGCTCGACCAGCTGGCGCACGGTGTGCACGCCGTCACCGAAGACCTGCGGCGGCTCGCGGCGGGCTGCAGCAATCAGCGTCTTGCCGATGACCAGGAAGCGGTAGT
>JAUPVD010000175.1 GCA_030917225.1 Pseudomonadota bacterium | reverse complement strand
TGCCCGTGTTGCCGAAGCCATGAAGAAGATCGAGGCGATCAAGACCGGCCGTCCGCCGAAGTCGGCGAAGTAAGCACGATCAGTATTTGCACTACGCAGGAAGCTGGCCGGGGTTCTGCCCCGGCCAGTTACTTGGCGGACGGCGTACTGCTGTCGCCCGCACTGCTGCCAACCACCGGAATCTCGGCGCTCATCGCCAGCGCACCGTTCGAGAACCGACGATCGTAGGTCAACTCGATCCCCAACCAGTCAGGCAACTCGAATTGCTGATCTGCGGATTCCAGTTCTATTTCCGCAACAACCAGCCCGGCGTGGCGACCGCTGAAGACATCGATTTCGACCAGGACATTTTCGTGCGGCACGCGGTAGCGGGTCTTTTCGATTACCCGCGTACCACAATAGCGATCAAGCAGTTCATGGGCATGGCGCATGGGAATGGGGAATTCGTACTCGTCTCGCTCAATCCCCTGCATTTTTGATTTCAGCGCAAGAAAGGCCTCGGCCTCGATCACCCGCACGCGAACCGTCATCGGCTGATCGATGATGTAGCCCTGCACAATGCGCGACCCGAGACGCCCCTCGACCACCCTCAGGTCGAGTACCTCATACTTGCGCTCGATTTCTTTCGACATCTGGAAATTCCGGTTATTTCTGTGGCGGCGACTATAAGGCATGAGCCATTCGATTGATTTGATCTCAGTAAGGAATATCGCCACCGGCGAGCCTGAATTCCCGAAAAAAAAGCGGCGCCGAAGCGCCGCTTGAAATCCTCGGAGGAGTTGCTACCAGAGCTTCACTTTCTTTTGGATCGTGCGCGCGGAAGAATGACTTCCTCGATACGTTCTGCCTCTTCCGCCATCACCTCGGTCGCCTGTGCCGCAGTCATGGCAGCACCGGAGACGGCATGGTCGGCCGACTCGACGGCCTTTTGCAGCACGGAGACGCCGGCAAACATCGGCAAGGCGGAAAAATGCGACTGGACATGCGACAACCAGTGACTGAAAACGGCATTCAGGCTGTGCTGATGCCACTCGCCAAGGGCGATCCAGCGCGTGCTCAGATCAGCCGCCAGATGAATCTGCTCCTGAAAAATCCCGGCACTCATTTGCTGAACCGACGGGTCGGTCGCCACATCGATGGCCAGCATCGGCGAAATGATCTGTTCCTGATTGCGGGTCCGCAGGGCGACGCAATCCAGAATGTAGTTGTGCAGGCGCAGGGACGCAGCCGTCAGATGCTCGGCGGTATTGATGAAACCGTGCGCGACAGCGCCGGAGTGATCAAGGCGGGCACCGTGAAGGGCGGCCAGCGGAGGGTTCAGGGCTAGCATGGAAAATTCCTGGAGGAGTTTAGACATGCCAAGTTTAGCCAGGCACTGTTGCAGCCATGTGACGCCCGTCCTGTAACGATTCTGCAATGCAGCCGTAACAATGGCCAAGGCTCGCTCTGGTATAACCTTGGTCATATTCATATCGCGCCACAGGAGCGTTCCATGGTTTTCTTCGAACTGTTCTCCAACAATCCGGACATCGTCACCATCGAGGCCGGTCAGCCGCTCTTTGTCGAGGGCGAGGAAGGCAAGCTGATGTATGTGCTCTCGGTCGGTTCGGCCGAAGTCATCGTCAAGAACCGTGTCGTCGAAACACTTCGATCAGGCAATATCGTTGGCGAGATGGGCATCGTTTCTCCGGGCCCCCGCTCGGCGACGGTGGTGGCTAAAACGAAGTGTGAATTCGTGGCCATCGATGACAAGCGTTTTCAGTACCTGGTACAGCAGACGCCGTTTTTTGCCACCCAGGTCATGCGGGTTCTCGCCGAACGGCTGCGCGCAACCGATGAAATGCTGACGCTTTCAGAAGATGTTTGATCCGGGTGCGACTACGGGGGCATGAAAGCCCCGGCCGACAGGATCAGGCAAGGAAGTCGGTCGACATTACCGTGCGCAGCACGGTCTGGTTTTCACCAGCGCGGACACGATTGGTCAGCCACCACAAGGCGCCTTTCTTGATCGTCCATTCTGCTTCCTGACCGGAAAGCAGCAGCGCAGCGAGTCGCCCGAGGCTGGGTTGGTGGCCGACGAGCAGCACCGCGCCGCGCGTGGTCGGCCAGCCGGTGGCTGCGATCAGTTCCGATACGCAGGCATCCGGGCCGATCTTGCGGTTGGTTTCAAAAGGGAGTTCGAGTGCGGCGACAGTCTGCTGGGTACGCACTGTCGGGCTGGCGATGACGCGCAGTGGCTTGGGTTGATGCTGGCGAATCCACTTGGCCATGGCCTTGGCCTGCTTCTCACCGCGCGCCGTCAGCGCCCGGTCAAAATCCATCTCGCCTTCCTCGGCTTCAGCGTGCCGCCACAACAGCAGATCCATTCTTGCTTCCCCAGCGAAAGCCGGCATGCTAGTCCTCCCCTGTTACAGGTGTATTGCAACGGGGGAGTATAGACAGAAGCAGTAGCAGTCAGCCAGCGACCGCCTCACGCGCAACCGACTCGAAGCGGGCTACCACACCCTCCCAACTGCGCGGCAGGATCGACTGGCGGGCTTCGCCGGCAATGGCATGCAGCGCCCCATCATCCTCGATCAGCGACAGCGCTGCCGCCAGATAGGCGGCCTCGTCGCCAGGCGCAACGGTAACGCCGTTGTGGCCGTCGACAATGATCTCGGCTGCCGCAGCACTGCGGTAGGCAAGAACCGCGACACCACTGGCCATGGCCTCGGCGACGACGTTGCCATAGGTTTCGGAAAGACTGGGAAAGAGGAAGAGATCGGCACTGGCATAGTGCTGCGAAAGTTCTTCGCCCACTCTCGTGCCGGCAAAGACGTGGTCCGGATGCTCTTCCTGCAGCTTCTGACGGGAAGGCCCGTCACCGACCCAGACCATGCGTGCCTTCGGTTGCGCGGCGCGAATCGCCGAGAAGCTGCGGCGCACCAATGCCAGATTCTTCTCCGGCGCCATGCGGCCGACGTAAAGGCAAACCAGATCTTCCGGCTCCGCGCCCCACGAGCTGCGCAGGACGGCGCTCCGCTTTTCCGGATGGAACAACACGGTATCGACGCCCCGGCCGACCACGCGCACGCCGGTGATTCCTTCACCCGCCAGATCAGCCGCCAGCGCTTCGGTCGGCACCAGCGTCGCCCGTGTCCGCCGGTGCAGCGCGCGCAAATAGGCCGAGACTGCCGGACGCATCCAGCCAACACCGTAGTGCACGCTGTAGCGGTCAAAATTGGTGTGGAAGCCGGACGTTACCGGTATTCCCAGACGACGTGCCGTGCTCACTGCCGACCAGCCCAGCGGACCTTCAGTCACTACATGCACCAGATCCGGCCGCCGGTGGCGCCACTGGCGCGCCAGAGACCGGCCGGCAGGCAGGCCGAAGCGCAGGCCGGGGTAGCCGGGGAGCGGCAGACCGGCGAGTGCCAGATCTTCCGCTTCACCGAGGTCGCCGTCATGCTGGCGCGGCCGCACGACACTGACCCGATGGCCGAGTACGCGCAAGCCATCGACAAGACGGCCGACGGTCATCGCCACCCCGTTCACTTCGGGGGGATAAGTTTCGGTCACGAAGGCGATATCGAGCCTCACAGGAAACGCTCCACGAGTATGCAGGCCCAGACACAGAAGACATTGGCCAGCGCAATCAACACGGCGGCGCTGCCGATATCCTTGGCTCGCTTGGCCAGCCGATGGTTCTCCAGGCTGACGCGATCGACGGCGGCCTCGATCGCCGAATTGAGCAGTTCGACCATCAGCACCAGCAGGATGCTGCCAACCATCAACAGCTTGGCCACTGCGGAAACCGGCACCAGGATCGCCGCCGGAATCAGAATGACGGCCAGCCAGACTTCCTGCCGGAAGGCATCCTCACAGGCATAGGCCGCACGCAGGCCGGCGACTGAATAGCCGAGCGCATTCAGCACCCGGCGAAGGCCGGTCTTGCCCTTGAACGGGGACTCGGCGCCATGATGCGACGATGCAGGGATTTCTACGGATGCGGCAGATGGCGGCGTTTCGTGCATGAAGATTCCTGTGAGGGTGATGATTCAGAGCGTGGCGGCAACGGCGCTGCCGTTTTCCAGTTCGCGACGATGACGGCGCAGTTGGCGGTAGAAGGAGGCAAGCCGTTCGGCCATGGCCTCATCGGACCAGGTAGCGGCGTAGAACCTGGCTTCGCGACCGAGATGCGCCCAGACCTGACGATGATTGAAGAAGTGCGCAAGCATCTGGCCGAAGGCGGCAACATCGTCCGGCGGCGTGATGCAGCCCTTGCCCGGTGCCAGAATGTCGGTCGTTCCCATGGCCGACAGCGCCATCACCGGCAGGCCGGAAGCCATGGCTTCGAGCAGCACCAGGCCCTGGGTTTCGGTGCGCGAGGCGAAGACAAACAGATCGGCTGCCTTGTAGCAGCCGGGCAGTTCGTGCTGGCGGTCGAGATAACCGAGGAAACGTACGGCTTCGTTGAGACCGATATCGCTGACGCGTTTTTTCAGATCGCCGCTGGCCGGCCCCTCGCCGGTCACCAGCAGGAGCAGGTCGGGGATGCTGGCCCGCGCGACCCGCACGGCCTCGAGCAGAAAATCGATATTTTTCTCGTGTGCCACGCGGCCGACGAACAACGCCACCGGTCGCCCCTCGGCAATGCCGTGCGCGGCACGGAAGGCAGCACCATCGCCGGCCTCGAAACGACCAAGCGGAATGCCGGTCGGCAAGACTTCCAGCGGCACCCGCACACCATAGCTTTGCAAGCGTTCGCGCATCGCCGATGAAGGCACGATGACGCCATCGAGCGCGTTGCACTGGCGCCGGGAGAATGACCGCGCCGCAGCCCGCAGCCAACTGGCCGGCACATGGGGCGCGTAGTGGTGCAGATACTCCTCGAAGAAGGTGTGGTAGGTGGCCACCACCGGCAAGCCGAGACGGCGGCCTGCGGACAGCCCGGCGTAGTGGGCAACGAAGGGGGTCTGCACGTGGATCGCGTCGCAGTCAGCGGCCGCTTCGAGCACCGTGCGGTGCATCGCCCGCCAGCGCAGGATGCGGTCTTCCGGATCGCCCGGCACCGGGCGGCCGTCGACGCGAAGGATGCCGGGCTCATCGGACTCATCGCCGTAGCGCGGTACCACAAGCCGGGTCTCGACACCCTCGCCCGCCAATTTGTGGCGAAAGGTTTCCATCGACGTGGACACGCCATTGACGCGCGGAAAATAGACATCCGAAACCATCAGGACACGCATGTGGATTCCTCCGGAACAGCGGTTTTCACGGGAATGGCCAGCGGCACCTCAGCCGGCTGCGCCCAGACCACGGCTTCAAGACAGCCGTCGGCGTGCTCGACGATGGCCGTGCACGAATCGACCCAATCGCCGCAGTTGGCATAGATCAGCCCACCCACCTCGCGCAGCGCGAGACTATGGATGTGGCCACAGATGACGCCGTCCAGCCCGCGCTGACGCACGGCATGAATCACCGAATCTTCGAAGTCGAGAACGAACTGCAAGGCCTTCTTCACCTTGCGCTTGGCGTAACCAGCCAGCGACCAGTAGCCGGAAATGCCCAGCCGCCGGCGCACCCACGAGAGCAGCGCGTTGCAGCGCACCAGCCAGTCGTAGGCCACATCGCCGAGCAGTGCCACCCAGCGGTGGTGGCGCGTCACCTGATCGAATTCATCGCCGTGGATGAGCAGGAAGCGGCGACCATCGGCAGTGATGTGTACGTGTTCGGCAGCCAGTTCGATGTCGCCGAATGCCGCATCGACATACTCGCGCAGGGCTTCGTCGTGGTTGCCGGGAATCAGCATCACCCGCTCGCCGTGCCGCGCCCGGCGGAGGATCTTCTGCACGACCGTGTTCTGCGCCGGCGACCAGTGGATGCTGCGGTTCATCGACCAGAAATCGACGATGTCGCCGATCAGGAAGACATTTTCAGCAGGGTATTCGCGGAGGAATTCGAGGAGACGTTCGGCCTGGCACGCGCGCGTGCCGAGGTGAATGTCCGAGAGAAAAATCGAGCGGACCTGTGGCATGACGGAGATGCTCCGTCATGCACGTAACAGGTCTATGAAGGGATTGTTTCAGGAGTGCGACAGCGGGAGAGTCGCCAGAACCACGAGGGTGTGGGGGCAGCGACGCATCATCGCCGCTCGCCCCGAATTCGTCTCACGATCCAGACAAAAAGTGCCGCGACGCCGGCAACGAGACAGCTCCAGTGCAGGATGTCGAGCGGCACAGCACCGCGCCAGGGGTTATCTGGCACGAATGGCCACAAAGGGCGCACGTCGGGATGCATCAGTGCATCAAGCGCAAGATGGCTGAGTATGCCGAGCAGAGCGCCTGCCCATGCCTGCGTTGCGCTGATGCCCGGAACGACACCGAGCCAGCGCGCCTGCTGTGCGCTAAGCCGACTGTTCCAGAAGCGCAGCCAGCCTTCGCAGAGCGGGCGACCAGCAACTGCTATTGCGGCAACCAGAAGTGCGCCGGGCAGCGTATGCAACCACGGATGAGCCGGGTCACCAGTGAGCACGAACAGGCCGATCGGTTCGAGGTCAATCAGCACGTTCGCG
>JAUPVD010000174.1 GCA_030917225.1 Pseudomonadota bacterium | reverse complement strand
CGGCACCGGAATTCCGGTGTGCTTCACCGACAGCCAGACCTCCGGGATCATGTAGGCCACGATCAGGTTGTTGTTCTGCGCCAGCTGAGTCCAGGTAACAGCCTTCTTGCCACCGAGGAAGGAGCAGACCAGGATGCCGGCAAGGCCGACGAAAACGCCCTTGGTGAACTCAAGGCCGGTGAAACGGCTGGTGATGATGCCAACACCGTAGATCTGTGCAATCACATAGGTGAAGGAACAGACGATGGCTGCCAGCACGCCGATGATGCGCGGGATGTTGCCGCCGTAGCGCGCACCGAGAAAGTCCGGAATCGTAAACTGACCGAACTTGCGCAGGTACGGTGCCAGGAACAGCGCCACCAGGCAGTAGCCACCTGTCCAGCCCATGACGAAAGCCAGCCCGTCATAACCGGAAAGATAAAGCGTACCGGCCATACCGATGAACGATGCGGCGGACATCCAGTCGGCACCGGTCGCCATGCCGTTGAACAGTGCTGGCACGCGCCGACCGGCGACGTAGTATTCCGACACCTCTGCCGTCTTCGACATGAAGCCGATGCCGGCATACAGGGCGATGGTGGCGAACAGGAAGATGTAGCCGAGGATCTTGTTCGGCACACCCGCAAATTCGAGCAGACCGATGGCGACGACGAAGGCGACAAAGCCGCCAGTGTAGAAGGTGTAGTACTTCTTGAGCTGCGAGGTAAATGCTGCTTGCGATTGTTGGCCGGCCATCACTCATCCTCCCCTTCGTGAACCCCATACTCCTGATCCATGTTGTTCATGTAGCGGGCGTAGAACCAGATGATCACGACATAGATGACCAAGGAACCTTGCGCGCCCATGTAGAAGCCCAGGGGGCCGATGAAGGTGATTTCATTGAGTTCCCGCGCATACCAGCTCGCCACGAAGGTGACGACGAACCAGATGGCGAGCAGGATGGCAGTGATGCGCAGGTTTTTCTGCCAGTACTCCACGTGTTTCTGTGTGAGTTGCATGGAAGGGTCCCTCCTCCTAAGAAAGTCTTCCCTGTTCGTTGAAACCATGCCGCCCCGTTGCCGCAGCATGGAACGTTGAAGGCACTGTCGGTTATTTCGGTCTGACGCCTTGCCGAAGTGTCTTCAAGAGATGAAAAAGAACCTTGGTTTGATCCAAGTCAAATCCATTTCTGAACGTGCAAGGTGCGCCACGATTCTTTCACGAACCTTACAGACAACAAAAAATTGTAAGGAATATGAGGCGAGCCTGTCCCGCACGTAGTATTTAGGCGGGATAGCGGAGTTGTTCAACCAGTTCCTGGGTTTCCCGAGGCGGCGGCGGGGTCAGCAAACTGACAACCACGATCACCAGAAACCCGACCGGAACGCCCCATACGCCCGCAGAGGTCGACTGCACTTCCAGCCAGGGCTGCATGCCAATGCCGTGCAGCCCCAACCAGGTGATGTTGTCAAACTGCACACGCACCATGTAGTACAGCGTGACCAGCAATCCGGCAAGCATGCCGGCGACAGCCCCCTGCTTGTTGGCGCGTTTCCAGAAAATGCCGAGCACCAGTGCCGGGAAAAACGCGGCGCCTGCTATCGAAAAAGCCCAGGCCACCATCGACAGGATGGTCGCCGGTTTTTGCGCAGCGAACATGGCGGCAAACACGGCCACGACCAATAGCAGCGACTTGGAGATCACCAGACGCCATTGCGTGCTCGCCTGCGGGCGAATGATCTTGTAATAGACGTCATGCGACATTGCCCCGGTAATCGTCAGCAGCAGCCCGTCGGCCGTCGACAGCGCCGCAGCGAGCGCCCCGGCGGCAACCAGCCCGGAGATGACATAGGGCAAACCGGCGATCTCGGGAGTCGCCAGCACGATTACATCGGGGTTGAGCGTCAGCTCGGCGAGCTGCAGGATTCCGTCCCGGTTGATGTCTTCGATCGAGACCAGCCCGAGCTTGCTCCAGGCCGATATCCAGCCTGGTAGCCTGGCAATTTCGCTATTCACCAGATGCAGGTAGATTTCGTGTTTGGCAAAAACCGCATAGGCAGGCGCTGTCAGATAAAGCGCCAGGATGAACAGCAAGGACCAGAAAACCGAGGCGCGCGCCTCACGCACGCTGGGTGTCGTGTAGTAGCGCATGAGGATATGCGGCAGCGCTGCCGTACCGATCATCAGGCAAAAAATAAGCGTCAGGAAATTGATTCTTGCCGCGTTGCGCGCTTCCACCGTTTTGCCCGGATAGGCATCGCTATGGTGGTTGGGAACTGCAGCGCGTTCCAGCGCCACATGCCGGGCCTCTCCCCATTTCACCCTGGCCTGCTCAGGTGTAGCCGGCAACTCGCGCCGCTGGCGCTCCAGTGCCCGCACCTCGCGCATCGGCGTGACACCATCGAATTTTCGCTCGTTGATCTGCGCCAGAAGCAACGACTTCTCTTGGGTCAGCGACTCCGGTAGCGCTTCGATCCGGGCCTCAAGCGCATCGGCACGCTCCTGAAAGCGCTGGCGCGCTTGCTCCTCTGCCGGTAGCGTAAAAATCTGCGTCTCGAGCACGCGCACTTTTTCCAGCACTTCCCAGTAGCTGATCTGCGGCACCGGCGAGCCGGTCACCTTGATCGACAGCATGGCAACCGGCGTGATGTAGGCAACGATCAGGATCACGTACTGCGCCACCTGGGTCCAGGTTACCGCCTTCATGCCCCCAAGGAAGGAGCAGACAAGGATGCCGGCGAGCCCCAGGAAAACACCGATCTCGAACTGCAGGCCGACGAAACGGCTGGCAATCAGCCCGACACCGTAGATCTGTGCAACGACATACACGAAGGAGGCAAGCACCGTGGCAAAGACGCCGACAAGCCGCGCGGCATTGCCACCGTAGCGCGCGGCCAGAAAATCCGGCACGGTGTATTGGCCAAAGCGGCGCAGGTAGGGAGCGAGCAACAGGGCCACCAGTACATAACCACCGGTCCAGCCCATGACATAGGCCAGCCCCTGGTAACCGGAAAGATAGAGCGTACCGGCAAGGCCGATGAACGACGCGGCGCTCATCCAGTCGGCGCCGGTGGCCATGCCGTTGTAGACCGCCGGCACCCGCCTGCCAGCTACGTAATATTCCGAGACATTGGCGGTGCGACTCATGATGCCGATGGCGGCATAGATCATGATGGTGAAAAACAGGAAGGCGTAGCCGATCCAGCGCGGTGGCAAACCCTGCCGCTCAAGGTAGGCGAGCAGAAGAATGAGCGCGACAAATACTCCCGTATAGGAGAGGTAGTATCCGCGAAGGCGTGAAGTCAGCTCGTTTTGCATTTGCCGATTTTCAGGGCCCGTGCACTAATCTGCACGCCGAAGACTGCGACGTGCGCGCTCGGTTTCGATGAAGGCACGAGCAGTATCCCTGCCCTGTGCCGCACCTTGCGTAATGGCTACTTGCGTCAGCTTGGCGGTGGCGTAGGCATCCGAAACAGCGTTGTGTCGCTGAATGTTGTCGATGCCGAACATCTGCAGCCACTCATCGAGTTCAATCCGGCCGTTGACGCGATCCCGGAACAGCTCCGGCATCACCCAGGCCAGATCGATCCACTGCAATTCGATGTTGGTGCCGAAATATTTTTTCATTGCACCAGCGATCATCCGCCGATCGAATTCGGCGTGATAGGCCACCAGAGGCGCCTTGCCGGCATACTCCAGAAAACTCAGCAGCGCTTCGACAGGATCAACCCCCTCCTGTTGGGCGGAACCGCCAATGCCATGGATGAGAATGTTCGCGTGCGTGCTGACCTCATCCTGGCGCAAGACCACTTCAAAAGCATCGGCAAGCTGGATCATGCCGTTGACCACCGCAACGGCGCCTATCGCAATCAGGCTGTCCTTGACCATATTGAGGCCACTGGCTTCAACGTCCGCCACGACATAGCGTGTCAGCTGGTGGCTGCGTGAAATATCTGCGGACGGCAGCCGGCGCCAGACATCGAGCCTCGCCCGCTGCTCGGGCGACAAACTGGCATTGCCCGCGCCACCAAAAAATCGTGAAAGCCAGCTCATCGGATCACAACTGGTAATCGAGCTTGAGCCGCTGCTGCAGCTTGCGTGCCTGACGGAACGATTCCTTCAGGATTCGCCGATCCAGTTCGTTCAGCAGGTCCGGATTGATACAGTTGTCGCCGGGCCGACCATGCTCGGTCTCGAAGTGCTGATGGCGCAGACGCAGCAGTTGGATGTAGTTGAAACCCTCGATGATGGCCGCCGCTTCTTCCGCCTGCACTCCCAGGCGCTGGCTGGAAAGCTTGATCCGCTGCACGGTGTTGGTGTTATGCACGCCGGTCGCGAGCGCAAAAATCCTCGCAGCATCGATGAAGATGCGGGCACCGTATTTCTTCAGGTCGATACAACCCGGGTAATCAGGTTCGAGATCAGTGAGGAAGTCGCGAATTTTGCCGAGAGGCGGCTGCACCTGCATGGCATTGGCCGCCATCATGCGCAGGAATACGGGCGTGTTCCTGGCCATCGCCAGCAACGACATTCGCAAGCGGTCACCAAGATGAGAAGCCCCGTAAAGCACCCGGAAATCGAAGAAGATCGAGGCATTGAGCAGTGCTTGCGGCTCAGGCACCCTGATCCAGCGATCGAATTTTTCCTCCCAACCCTCGAGCGTCAGGCACAACTCGGGGTTGCAGGCCATGATATTGCCCTTGCAGTAGGTAAACCCGACGGTATCCAGGTCACGGTTTACATGCTGGGAAAAGTCGAGCAAGCGTAGTTCAAGCTCGTCGCGGTTCTGGATATCGGTGCAGATGAAGACGATGCCGTTGTCCTGATCGGTGCTGAAGGTCTGTTCGTCTCGCCCTTCCGAACCGAAAGCCAGCCACGCCCATTCAATGCCATAGAGATCATGCTCGGCGAGATTGAGCTGGATGACCCGTCGTGTCACGGTGTCATTCAGGGCCGAGATGAACTGCGTCAGCTGCTCTGCACCGACCCCTTGCGCCAGCATGTTGAGTGCCAGCTGGCGGACATCGGCGCCGGCCTGCTTCAGCGCCTGGATATCCGTCGCACCCTCAATCGTCTGACGAATCTGGCGCAGGCCGACACGCTGCAGGGTGAACAGATCGCGCTCGGAAACCACCCCCTGCAGTTTCCCCTCCTCATCCACCGCAAGGACATGGCGGACGCTGTGCATGGCCATGGCCAAGGCTGCGTCGTAGACCGGCGAGTGATCGGAGAGCGCATGTGGATGCTTCGACATGACGGATGAAATCGGTCCATCAAGCGGCAGACCCGGGAGCAGGATGCGCTTCATGGCATCCGACTGGGTAAAGATGCCGATCGGACGATGCTCTGCGTCCACCACCACCATAGAACCAACATGCCCCGCCACCATGGTCTCGACCACTTGCCGGATCGGCGTTTCCGGCGTTACGCACACGGGCTTCTTGGTAATGATCGCCGAGAGTGGCGAATTCATCGACTGCTGCTCGGCCGCGCGCTGGGAAAACTGGACCTGAAGCTGGCGCCGGGATTGGTTGAGGAGCGTGGCGATGTACTGCGTGCAGAAGAGATTGAACGGCTGGCTCATCTGCATCAGTTGCACGAAATCGTCCGCCGGCAGCTGATAGCAGAAAGTGTCTTCGATGGCGATGTAGGCGTTGGTCGACGCGCGGCGCGCCATGACCGAACCGATGGGGAAGCCCTCGCCGGTACCGAGGGTCAGCGACGAATATTCGGTGACGTTGATGTCGCCGGTCTGCTTGGCCTGCACCTTGCCGCGCTGGATAATGTAGAAGGTGTTCACCGGCCCCATGTCGGGGGAGACGATGGTTGCATCCTTGGGGAAATAGCCAAGCTGGGATTTTTCGGCGAGAAACGCCAGCGCCTGAGGTTCCATCCGGTCAAACGGCGAATGCCGCTTCAGCAACTCGACAGTTGCATCCACCAGCATCTTGGTCGCACTTGAACTCATTCCCCTCCCCCGAAAACAAAAAGGCCGGCGCTGAACCAGCGCCGGCCTGAAATGAAGCGGTCTCTCCTCCGCGTCAGTCTTTGGCGTGTTCAACCGGCATTGTATGCCACTTGAACACGCCGTTGTTCGTGCCGGCAGGCCGAAGCCCCCGGCATCGCCCGCATTAGGCGGCGGGCTGCTTGAGCTGCTCCAGGATCGCCGGGTTTTCCAGCGTCGAGGTGTCCTGCGTGACTTCCTCGCCCTTGGCCAGCGAACGCAGCAGACGACGCATGATCTTGCCGGAACGGGTCTTCGGCAGGTTGTCGCCAAAGCGGATGTCCTTCGGCTTGGCGATCGGTCCGATCTCCTTGCCGACGTGATCCTGCAGCTCCTTGATCACGCGCTTGATGTCGTCGCCGGTCGGGCGGGCGCCCTTGAGCACGACGAAGGCACAAATGGCTTCACCGGTCAGGTCATCCGGGCGACCGACCACAGCGGCTTCGGCAACCATCGGGTTCGACACCAGCGCGGATTCGATTTCCATCGTGCCCATGCGG
>JAUPVD010000173.1 GCA_030917225.1 Pseudomonadota bacterium | reverse complement strand
GCACATGCCCGTTCCATTGCGTCCGCCGTGAGTGAATACTTCCCAGCGGCCCGGCGCGCTCTGCTTGGCGTCGATGGCGACAACGATGCACTGGTTGCCGACCTTGGCCGACGCTTCCGCCACCAGATCCGGGTTCTGGACTGCCGCGGTATTCATGCTCACCTTGTCGGCGCCGGCATTGAGCAAGCGGCGCACGTCGGCGATGGCGCGCACGCCGCCACCGACGGTCAGTGGAATGAAGACCTGCTCGGCACAGGCTTCGACGATGTGCAGGATGATGTCGCGCTGATCGCTGGAAGCGGTAATGTCAAGGAAGGTCACTTCGTCGGCGCCCTGCGCGTCGTAACGGCGGGCGATCTCGACCGGGTCACCCGCATCGCGCAGATCGACGAAGTTAGTGCCCTTGACGACACGACCGGCGGTCACATCCAGGCAGGGAATGATTCTTTTGGCGAGCATCTGGGGTTTACTTCTTCCCCAGTTCGTCGGCGAGTTTCTGGGCCTTGGCGAAATCGAGCGAACCGTCATAGACGGCGCGACCGGCAATGGTACCGGCAACGCCCTCGGACTCGACGGCGCAGAGCTTCTTGATATCGTCGAGCGAGGACAGGCCGCCCGAGGCAATGACCGGAATGCGCAGTGCCTGCGCCAGTTTCACGGTGGCATCGACATTGATGCCGGAGAGCATGCCGTCGCGGCCGATGTCGGTATAGATGATGCCTTCGACACCATAGTCCACATATTTCTTGTCCAGGTCGATCACATCATGGCCGGTCAGTTTTGACCAGCCATCGACCGCCACCTTGCCGTCCTTGGCATCCAGGCCGACGATGATGTGGCCGGGGAACGCAACACAGGCATCGTGCAGGAACCCCGGATTTTTCACCGCAGCGGTGCCGATGATCACGTAGGACAGGCCGTCATCGAGGCAGCGCTCGATGGTATCGAGGTCGCGGATACCGCCGCCCAACTGCACCGGAATCTCGTCGCCGACTTCCTTGAGGATGGCCTTGATGGCCGCCTCGTTCTTCGGCTTGCCGGCAAAGGCTCCGTTGAGGTCGACCAGATGCAGGCGCCGGGCGCCCTGATCAACCCATTGTCGCGCCTGTTCAGCGGGATCGAGGTTGAACACCGTGGCCTCGTCCATGAGGCCTTGCTTGAGGCGGACACATTGGCCGTCCTTGAGGTCAATCGCAGGAATGATCAGCATGGGAGAACGCTAAGTGAGCGATAAATGAGTGAACCGGGATGAAATAGGTGAGTCAGGGTTGAAACTCAGGGTTTCCAGTTGATGAAGTTCGCCAGCAGGGCCAGCCCCGCCTGCGCACTCTTCTCCGGGTGGCATTGAACGGCGAAGATATTATCCCGCGCACAGGCACTGGTAAAGGGGATGCCGTAGTCGGTCGTGCCGGCAATGCAGCCAGCATCGTCGGGGGCGACGTAGTAGCTGTGCACGAAGTAGAAACGGGAACCGTCGGCAATGCCGTTCCACAGCGGATGCGGCCGGCCCTGAGTTGGTTGCTGACGCACCTCGTTCCAGCCCATGTGCGGCACCTTCAGCTTCTGGCCGTCCGGCAGATGCATTTTCCCGGCAGGAAAACGGCGCACCTGGCCACGCAGGATGCCCAGCCCGGCCACGTCACCCTCTTCCGAATGTTCGAAGAGCATTTGCTGGCCGATGCAAATGCCGAGGAAAGGCTTGTTCGCTGCGGCATCAATCACCGCCTGGCGCAGGCCGCGTTCGGCCAGTTCGCGCATGCAGTCGGGCATGGCGCCCTGACCGGGCACCACGACGCGTTCAGCCGCCGCCAGCACTGCCGGGTCGGCGGTGACCACCACCGGTTTACCGCCAGCCACATGCTCCAGCGCCTTGGCCACCGAACGCAGGTTACCCATGCCGTAGTCGACTACGGCAATCGTGCCAGCAGCCACTTACAGCGCTCCCTTGGTTGAAGGAATGGCGCCGGCCGCACGCGGGTCGGCTTCTGCTGCCATGCGCAAGGCTCGGCCGAAGGCCTTGAACACGGTCTCGGCCTGATGGTGGGCATTGGTGCCACGCAGGTTATCAACGTGGATGGTCAGCAGGGCGTGGTTGACCAGCCCCTGGAAGAATTCATTGATCAGGTCGACATCGAACTGGCCGATCCACGCACGCGTGAAGGCGACATGAAACTCCAGCCCGGGGCGCCCGGAAAGATCGACCACTACACGCGACAGGGCCTCGTCCAGCGGCACATAGGCGTGGCCGTAGCGGCGCAGGCCCTTCTTGTCGCCGAGTGCCTTGGCCAGCGCCTGGCCAAGCGTGATGCCGATGTCTTCCACGGTGTGGTGTGCATCGATGTGCAGGTCGCCCTTGGCTTCCACTTCGAGGTCGATCGCCCCGTGGCGGGCGATCTGGTCGAGCATGTGGTCAAGGAAGGGCACACCGGTCGCAAAACGACCGACACCGGTACCGTCGAGGTTGATCTTCACCGAGACCTGGGTCTCCAGCGTATTGCGCGTGATTTCGGCCTGTCGCATGGTTTTCGTTCTGGGCGCACTCTAAGCGCCGCAAGGGATTGGAACAGTTGGGCATGATACCATTTCGACCTTCGAACGGTCTGCAATCACACACGACATACCCACATGAGCAAGTACTGGAGCGCCATCACGCGCAAGCTGACCCCTTATGTTCCCGGCGAGCAGCCAAAGCTCACCAAACTGGTCAAGCTGAATACCAACGAAAACCCCTATCCGCCGAGCCCGCGCGCCGTTGCGGCGATGCGTGACGAACTGGGCGCGGATGGCGCCAACCTGCGCCTCTACCCGGATCCAAATGCCGACCGCCTGAAGGCTGCCGTCGCCCACAGCTTTGCGGCCCACGGCATCACCCCGACCCATGTGTTCGTCGGCAATGGTTCGGACGAAGTGCTGGCGCACGCCTTTCAGGGGCTGCTCAAGCATGAACACCCGATCCTGTTTCCGGACATCACCTACAGCTTCTATCCGGTGTATTGCGGGCTGTATGGCGTCGATTACAACCAGGTGGCGCTGGACGACCGCTTCGAACTGGTTGCCGAAGACTACCTGCCGCCACGCGCACCGCAATGCGGCGGCATCATCTTCCCCAACCCGAACGCGCCGACCGGGCGCGTGCTGGCACTGGGCGATGTGGAGAAGATCGTTGCCGGCAACGCCGACACCGTGGTCGTGGTCGACGAGGCCTACATCGATTTTGGTGGTGAATCTGCGATTGCCCTGGTCAACCGCTATCCGAACCTGCTGGTCGTGCACACGCTGTCAAAATCCCGCTCACTGGCCGGCCTGCGTGTCGGCTATGCAGTCGGCCACCCGGATCTGATCGACGGCCTGGAACGGGTCAAGAACAGCTTCAACTCCTATCCGCTTGACCGCCTGGCCATTGCCGGCGCCGTGGCCGCCATGGAAGACCAGGCACACTTCGACAGCACACGCAAGGCGGTGATGAAGAGCCGCGACATGCTCGTCGCCGACATGGCAAAGCTCGGCTTCGACACCCTGCCCTCGGCCGCCAACTTCATCTTCGCCCGCCACCCGCAGCACGATGCCGGCACACTCGCCGCCGCGCTGCGCGAGCGCTCGATCATCGTGCGCCACTTCAAGCTGCCGCGCATCGACCAATACCTGCGCATCACCATCGGTACCGATGAGCAGTGCATGAGCTTGCTTGCCGCCCTCAGGGAGATTCTGTAAATGTACGATCCTATTGCCGCTACGCACGTCGACCACGCCATCACCTCGCGCCGCTCGATCCGCAGTTTCCTGCCGACACCGGTGCCGAAAAAGACCGTCGAGGAGCTGCTGGCCATTGCCGCCCGCGCCCCTTCGGGCACCAACGTGCAGCCGTGGAAAGTCTATGCGCTGGCCGGCCAGGCCAAGGATGCGCTCTCGGCCGCCATTCTCGACAAGCACAACAGCACCGGCATGGATGGCCGCGAATTCGACTACTACCCGACCGAATGGGCCGACCCCTGGCTCTCGCGCCGGCGTAAGATCGGCTTCGACCTCTACGGTCTGCTCGGCATCGGCAAGGCAGACAAGGAGCGGATGAAGGAGCAGATGGGCCGCAACTACCTGTTCTTCGATGCCCCGGTCGGTTTCATCTTCACCATGGATCGTAGCCTCGGCCGCGGCATGTTCATCGACTACGGCATGTTCCTCGGCAACATCATGACCGCTGCCCGTGCGCGCGGCCTCGACACCTGCGCGCAGGCCGCCTTCGCCGATTACCACGAGACCATCCGTGAAGTGCTCGGCATCCCCGAGAACGAACTGGTTGTCTGCGGCATGTCGCTCGGTTATGCCGACCCGAATGCCCCGGAAAACAAGCTCGTCACCGAGCGCGAGCCGGTCGAGGGATTCACTAGCTTCCGCGGTTTCTGACGCACCACAGATGTACTGCCCCGCCCACTTCTCTGAATCGAGGCCGGAGGCACTGCACGCGCTGATGCGCGAGCATCCGCTGGCCACACTAGTAACGATGGGCGAGAGCGGCCTGAACGCCGACCACGTGCCGCTGATCCTCGAAACTGCCGCCGATGGCAGTGCCGTCCTGCACGGTCATGTCGCCCGCGCCAACCCGATGTGGAAGACCCTGCGCGCCGACGTTGAAGCGCTCGCCATCTTCCACGGCCCGGAGGCCTACATCACCCCGTCGTGGTACCCGACCAAGCGCGAGCACGGCAAGGCAGTGCCGACCTGGAACTACGCCGTGGTGCACGCCCGCGGCCCGCTGCGCATCATCCATGACACCGACTGGCTGCGCACGCAGGTCGAGTCGCTGACGCAGAGGCAGGAATCCGCTTTCGCCGAACCGTGGGCCGTGAGCGATGCGCCCGCCGATTACATCGAGAAGATGCTCGCCGCCATCGTCGGCATCGAACTGACGCTCACGTCGCTCGAAGGCAAATGGAAAGCCAGTCAGAACCAGCCGGAAGGCAATCGCGGTGGAGCCGCACAGGGTCTTCAAGCGCTCGGCACCGATGACGCACGGCAGATGGCACAACTGATCATCCGAAACGAGGCCGTCTCACGCGAGTATTGACCGAATTGCGGACTGCGCATAAAGTCCAATCTGCTTTGTTCCGAACAAAGGACGATCATGCGCACCTCGAATTCGCCAAGCCAGAAAAAAGCCGTCAACCTGACCATCAACGCAGCCCTGCTGGAAGATGCCAAGGCTCTGGGTATCAACGTGTCGCGCACGCTGGAAGAAGCTCTGATCGAAAAAACCCGGATTGCCGCCGCTCAACGCTGGCAGGCCGAAAACCGGGAAGCCATCGACTGGCATAACGCGCTGACCGAGCGCATGGGCGGCACGTTGCAGGAACTGCTGGACGGCGACGAGCATGCAGTTTGACGCATACCCCACACCCGGACAGGCCAAAGCCTTCTTCCCCTACGTCGTCGACGTACAAGCCGACCTGTTGTCTTCGCTGGACACCCGCCTGATCGTGCCGCTGCTGCCGATACAGGCAGGCAAGACAGCGCCGAAGCTACTGACCCGGCTGAACCCTGTCGTTGAACTGGCGGGTAAGCGCTATGTACTGCTGGCCAACCAAACCGCCAATATTGCAGCCAGCCGCTTGCGCAAACCAGCCGGGAACCTTGCCGATCAACGGCAGGCGATCGTCGAGGCGATCGATTTTTTGATTACTGGAATCTAGATGGCGCCGGCTCTGCAGCAGCGGCGAAAGGAAAGGAAGAGGAACCTGACGCAATGATGGGCAAATGAAATTCAGAAAATCGAACCCGGCCCCTTTCGACTTACGGGATCACCCATGGGCAGCCGTCCTCTTTTTTGCGGCGGTGGTGTACGCCATTTATGAGCCAGCGGCGCGGGCGGCATACCTGCCGTTCATGCGGGATTCTCGTGTGTTTTTCG
>JAUPVD010000172.1 GCA_030917225.1 Pseudomonadota bacterium | reverse complement strand
GTTCACGTACTCGTCGAACTCGGCGTCGATAGCCCAGAAGGCACCAATACGGGCCTGAGCGAACAGGAGATTACGGCAGCCAAGCAAAAGGCGCTGGTCGCCGGCATGTTGCATTCGCAGCGCAATGCCGATGGCGGCATGCCGGTCATCGAAGAGATCGTCATGCCGCGCGCCTTCGGCACCGACACCACGGTTCTCGAAGCGGACATCATGCGCTCCGTGCGCGAAGCCGAGGAAGCAAAGAAGCAGCGCTAAGCGGCAGCACCGCTTACTTGCGCAAACGCTTTCCCGCCGCCCGCCCTGACCGAAACAGGGGCAGCGCATCCCAGTAGGGCTCCGGCCCGATCCGTTCCACCAGGTAATCCACCAGCACCCGTACGCGCCTCGGCACATAGCGGTTGCCGGGGAACATCGCGTAGATACCCAACTCCGGCAGGGCATAGTCGGTGAGGATGGGGCGCACGCTGCCCGCTTCTATGGCAGAAGCCGCGATGAAGGTTGGCGGATTGGTGATGCCGATGCCGCGAATCGCCGCATCAAGCAAGGCATCGCCGTTATTGGCCTGCAGGCGACCACGAATCGGATACCAGCGCACCTCGCCATCGACAACGAACCCCCAGCTCGACTGCTGCGCCGGCACATAACCGAAACACTCGTGGTCGATCAGGTCTTCCGGCCGCTTCGGTTCCCCGCTCCGCTGCAGATAATCTTCGGAAGCCACGACCAGCATGCGGCAGACACTGATCTTGCGCGCCACATCCTGCGGTGCCAGCTTGCCGGTGATGCGGATGGCCAGATCGATCCCCTCTTCGATCATGTTCACCCGCCGGTCGGTGTAATCGACTTCGATCGTGATCTCGGGATAGCGCAAACCAAAATCGAGCAGTAACGGCGTCAGGTGACGCAGGCCGAAACTGAAGGGCACGCTGATCCGCACATGTCCACGCGGCACCTGCCCTTCGGCGGCCACATCCGACTCGGCCGCCTCGACCAGGCCCAATATCTCGCGGCACTTTTCCAGATAAGCCAGGCCGCCGCTGGTCAGGTTCAGGCGTCGTGTGCTGCGCGCGATCAGCTTGACACCGAGATGCGCTTCCAGCGCCGCCACCTGCCGCGTCACTACCGAGCGGGCGACATCCAGATGCCGGGCCACGGCAGAAAAACTGCCCATTTCAGCCACGCGGCAAAACATCTCCATATTTTCCAGCCGATCCATTGTTGCCTCCAGAGCAACAAACAATTGCTTATTGTCTCCTATTTTTGCTACAGCAAATTCCCTAAAGTACGCCTATCGCCAATCAGCCCCCGCTTCCAAACGCCCATGCACCACCCCCACACATCGCTGCCGGTACTGTTTGTCCCGCACGGATCACCCAACTTCGCACTGCACCCCGGTGCTGCCGGTGCGGCCATTGCCCGCTTCGCGAAATCGCTGCCGCGCCCGCAAGCCATCGTGATCGTCAGCGCCCACTGGAGTACCGATGTGGCCACCGTCGGGCTGGCAGAAGCACCGCAGACGATCCACGACTTCGGCGGCTTCCCGGACGCATTGCGCAGCATCAGCTACCCGGCAAGGGGCAACCGGGCACTCGGCGAAACGATTGCCGCCAAGCTGCAGGCGAGCGGCTTCGCCACTCGCCTCGATACCCGGCGCGGCCTCGACCACGGCGCCTGGATACCGCTGCGCCAGATGTATCCGAACGCCGACGTGCCTGTCGTGACGCTGTCGCTGCAACCGCATCGCGGCACCGAACACCACCTGCGCCTCGGCGCGGCATTGGCCGACCTGCCCGCCGCCGGCGTACTGATCGTGGCCTCGGGCAACCTGACGCACAACCTGGCCGATTTCCAGACGGCGGCAGCAGACACCCCATCCCCCGCCTACGTCCGGCGCTTTGCCGACTGGATCGGCAAGCAGCTCGAACGTGGCAGCAGCGAAGCGCTGCTGCGCTATCGCAGCCTCGCCCCGGACGCCACCCGCGCCCACCCCAGCGAGGAACACCTGCTGCCACTGCTGGTCGCGCTCGGCGCGGCGGGGAATGCAGGGAACGATTGGCGCGCAGAACCGATCTATCAGGGAATCGACGAGCAGGTGCTGGCAATGGACAGCTTTGCCTTCTGGCCTGCAGCGCACGGCGTACAACAAGGAGAAGCCGCATGACCCGCAATCGCTACACCGCCACGGCCATCGGCCTGCACTGGCTGATCGCCCTCGTCCTGATCGGTCTGTTTGGCGTCGGCCTGTACATGACCGGCCTCAAGCTCTCGCCGCAGAAGCTGCAGATCTATTCATGGCACAAATGGGCCGGCGTTACGGTCTTTCTGCTGGTCCTGGCTCGCATTGCCTGGCGTATCGGCCACCCGCCGCCGCCCGACCCGGCCGGCATGCCGCGCTGGCAGGTCGTTGCCGCGCACGGCGTGCATCACCTGCTCTACCTGCTGATGATTGCCATTCCGCTTTCCGGCTGGCTGATGAGTTCGGCCAAAGGTTTCCAGACCGTCTGGTTCGGCGTGCTGCCGCTGCCGGACCTGCTCGACAAGAACAAGGAACTGGGCGATCTTCTGCAGGCGGTACACAAGTTTCTCAACTACAGCCTGGCGGGCCTTGTGCTGGCCCATGCCGGCGCCGCGCTCAAGCACCATCTCATCGACCGTGACGACGTGCTGGCGCGCATGCTGCCCATTTCCCGATTTCTCGACAAGAACCGTTGATTGAACATCTCACAGGAGCAACCATGATCCGCAGACTCATTCTTTCCACAAGCGTTAGTGCCCTTGCCCTCGGGGGCATGCCCGCCCAGGCCGTTGAATACGGCACCTTGCAGGCCGCCAAAAGCAGTGTCGCCTTAACCTCGAAACAGATGGGCGTCGCCGTCGATGGCCATTTCAAAAAATTCAACGCCACGATCAGCTTCGATCCGGCCAAGCCGACCGCGGCCAGCGCCAGGATCGACCTCGACCTGAACAGTGTCGACGCCGGTTCGCCCGACGCCAACGACGAGGTCGTCGGCAAACCGTGGTTCAACGTCAAGGTCTTCCCGACGGCCAGCTTTGTCTCGTCCAGCGTCAAGGCACTCGGCGGCGACCGCTACGAAGCCATCGGCAAGCTCAACATCAAGGGCAAGTCACAGGACGCCGTACTGCCCTTTACCGTCAAGCAGGACGGCAGCAGCGCCACCTTCGCCGGCAGCTTCACCGTCAAGCGCCTCGACTTCGCCATCGGCGAAGGAGCGTGGTCCGACGTCGGCACCGTCGCCAACGAAGTGCAGGTCAAGTTCAATCTCGTCGCAGCAAAGAAGTAAGCCCACCCAACGCATCCAACAGGAGAATTCCATGAAAAAAACCCTTGCCACCCTCGCTCTCGCCGCATTCGTCTCGGCACCGGCTTTTGCCGCACCGGAAACCTACGGCATCGACGGTACCCACACCTACCCGCGCTTCGAGTACAACCACCTCGGCTTCTCGAATCAGGTGCATCGCTTCACCAAGACTACCGGCAAGATCGTCTGGGATCGCGCGGCGAAGACCGGTGAAGTGGACATCAGCATCGACGCCACCTCGGTCGATACCGGCTACGCGCTGTTCAACCAGCACATCCAGGGCGAGGATTTCTTCGACACCGCCAAACACCCGACGATCACCTTCAAGTCGACGGCGGTGAAATTCGACGGCGACAAGCCGGTGAGCATCGAAGGCAACCTGACTATCAAGGGCGTGACGCGGCCGGTGACGCTGGCGGTGACGTCGTTCCACACCGCGCCGCATCCGATGCTGAAGAAGGATGCCGTCGGCGCCAACGCCACGGCGAAGATCAAGCGCTCCGAGTTCAACATGGGCAAAAACGTGCCTTATGTCAGCGACGAAGTGACGCTCGGCATCTCGGTCGAAGCGATCAAGCAGTAAGCCCGCCTACAAATGACAACGCCGACTTGAATGTCGGCGTTGTCATTTCTCGAACTCCCTTTTCCCCATGCCTCAGCGTCTGAACCCCTCGCCAATCGCATAGTCCAGGCATTCCACCCCGGTCACCGAAAACGACTCACCGAAACAGATCCGGCCGCGACCGCTTAGCGCCAGCTCGTGTTTGTGCAGGGCATGCTCGCTGCCACCTTCGGGCGTAACAAAGGTGCCGTTGGTGCTCTGATCGATGAGCACAAAAGTATCGCCACGGCGCTCGATCTTGGCGTGAACCCGCGAACACCGCTCGCTGGACAGATGCACGCCGCAGCTCGACAGCCGGCCAATCGATACGCGCGGCCGTTCGGCATTCACCTCAAGGGTTTCGCCCTTGAAATGGATGAACAAGCGATCGACCGGCGCCACGCTGAAATTGGCGGCCTTGAGATTGCCGGCGCAGAACGTGCGCCAGTCGATCTCGAAAACACCCAACTGACGCTTGCCGCTGGCCAGAGAAACATCGGTTCGGCTATGTGCTTCGCGCTCGTTCCAGTCGAAGCCGACAGCCCGCTTCGGCACGCTGATCAGCACCTGCCCCGGCGCAGCGAAATCGGAAAGGCTGACAGCGGCGTTGTTCGCATTGTTGTCGAAAAAACGCATCTCGTTGCTGGCATGGCCGACACACACGCCCACACGGATGCCGAGGGACACCCCGGACATCGGCGGCAGGTTGGAAATACGGCGCTGGATTTCGATTGCCGTCTGCAGTGCATCCTCGGCTTCGGAGAAGAACGCCAGCACCTTGGAACCAGCGCCCTTGGCGAGGCGCCCGTGGAAACCTTCGACTGTCTGCGCAATGCGCTTCTCGTAACGACCAAGCGCATGCGCCGCCTCGGACGGGACAAGCTTCTCGAAAAGCTTGTCGCCACCGGTAATGTCGGCACATAGAATGGACAGTGTTCCCTTGCTCATTTCTCAACCCACGTTTCAAAAAAATATATTGGCACACCCAACCCCACCCGACGAATGTACGCTACCAGACTTGCAACGAACTTACGCCAGATCAATTCCATACTACAAAAATGACATGCAACTTGACAGGAACTACGTCACGGAGCGGCTGAAAAACCGCAGCCCGCAAAAACTTCACGAATAAGACACACATTTTTTTGCGTCGTGCGAATTTTGTTTTTTCCACATTTAAATCAAAGC
>JAUPVD010000171.1 GCA_030917225.1 Pseudomonadota bacterium | reverse complement strand
TCAACAGGCGTCACCGATTTGAGTTCACCGTCCAGCCCCTGCTTCATCACGGGGCGGGCGAGGAATCTGTTGTTACCCAGTTCTTTGCCACCGCGACCGGCGGAGTCACCTTTCGGGTCCAGACGCTTGAAGAAATCCGGTACCACGGGCAGCAGTTTGGGCGTCACCCCCGGCGTTATGGGTACGAAACCTACCTGCCCCGGCTTGACGTCAACCATGCCGCCTTGGGTAAGGATCACCGTTGCGCCCGAATTGACCTTGTCGTAAGTGCCAGGTGTCCCGATCGGTGTTTCGCCCGGCTTTGGGTCCGGGATATACACAGGCTCATGGTCGGTGCCCCGGATGCCGATGGTTGCCGTCGGGGTCACCACTTTGTAGGCGTCCGGATTGTTGCCGCCGATCAGCCCGGTGATCGAGCGCAGTGCGCCCCGTGCCAGTTTCAGCAGCAGGCTGGAATTCTGTGCGGACTTGTCGTCGTAACGGTATTTTTCGATTGCCACGTCGGTGTTGGTGCGTACGGCAACGAAGGTGCCGTCGGTCAACTTGAGCTGAACCAGCGCTCCCTCTTCGGTGACCACCCGGTCGCCTTGCCGGACCTGACTGCCGCGTTCGACCGGCCGTGCTTTGCCGGAAGCATCGATCAGCTGCGCTGCACCGACGACGATCTGAACCTGGCCGGCGAGTTCGTCAGCCAAGGCGCGTGAGGAGCCAGCGCCGGCCGATAGCGCAAAGGCAAGAAGCAATGCCGAGAAAAAGAGCTCCTTGGCCCGGTGCGGAGTCGCCATGGCGGGGCTAGAAGTCCTTGCGCAGCACCACCGAGGCGTCTCGGCGGCTGTATGTGTAGATGTCTGCATTGCTTCGATTCTTCGTGTAGGAAAGGAGGGGCCGCACCGACCAGCGATCCGGCAACGACCACACCAGCCCCAACGCTGCATCACTCAACTCATCCTGACGATCAACGCCGTAGCTGGTGTTGTACTTACTATAGTCACCCCGTTGGAAGCCTGCTGTGAAAAAAGTCCCAAGTTGGGTAGAAAAAGAGTGCTGAAGCGTGGCGCGAACGCCCCAGAAGGTCTTGTCACCGTCCGAACGCCCGGCCTTGGCATCCTCTGAGCCACCAGTCAGCGTCAGTACGCCGATCGTCGTTGGCATGAAGACGTGCGTCCACGCGCCGTTGAGCATGTACAGGTTGTAGTCTTCCCCTCTGGAGACTCCCGGCAGATAACGCAAGGCCTGGGTGGTTCCGCCGAGCGTGAACTGGTTCTGGCTGTCGACCAGGTAGCGCCAGTCAAGGTTGGCGCCGGTCGAATCGCGGGTGCTGGTGTTGTCCAGCGTGTAACGGCCGCGCGTGAGGCCGCCGCGCCAGAGATGGTTACCGGTTGCGTATTGGAGACCGGCGCGACCATCAAGGCTGAAGTTGTCGGCGGGGTCGATCTTGTTGTGTTCGCGGCCGCGCAGGTCGGCGCCCACGTATGCGGCCAAGCCTTCGCCCAGGGTTTCGATCAGTTCGGCTCCCATGCCGTAGCTGAGGTAGTTGTCGGGGCGCTTGAGGTCGCTGGCACTCAAGGCGATGCTTTGGCCGTTGGCAATGCTGATAATTTTGCTGGACGCCTGGCCGAGAACGTTGGTGTCGCGACCGAATCCCACCTCGGTGTAGCCGACGATGATGCGCGTCTTGCCGCCCTCGACCTGATTGAGCGCTGCAAGGTAGGTTTCTACCGCAGAACGCAGGTCTGGCGGGATGCTCGAAATTTGCAGGATGGACTCGAATTCGAGCTTGGCGCGTGCGAGGTCACCCATCTGGTAGTAGGCGCGGCCCATGTCGGCGCGCACGCCGATGAACTCGGGGTTAAGAGCCAGGATGCGCTCGTAGATGAAGGTGGCTCGGCTCGGGTTGCCGGCCTGCAGTGCGGCGGTTGCCAGCAGATAATCGTAGGTGGCATTGCCTGCCAGCTTGGCTTCCAGCGGCTCTAGCAGTGCAAAGGCATCCGCCGCCTTGCCTTCCTTGATCATGGCGTCGGCCTTGATCAGTGTTGCATCATCCGTTTGCGCGAATGCGGCTGGGCATGAAAGCAAGGTTGCGACGAGAATGAATATCAGTTTTTTTCTCATAAACTCAGCAGGTTATCGCGTGGCGGTGGCAGAGCGTACGATCATATAACGATGTTGCCTGATTCGCCAAGCTGTAGCATCGCCGGAGGGCTTGCCAGGCCCGTGCCGGGAGGCGATTGGCGCCTATAATCAAACGCTGGATTGAACGGATTGCGGCGTTTCAAAAATGGGGGTTTCGCATGAATCTGGAAAAAGTTGTTTTTGCGTTCTTCATCCTGCTTGCTGCCACGCTGAACTTCGGCTTCTTCATCGGCGACATTGCCGATCCGGTGCTACACAACGTTTACGAACTGTTTGCTGCCATCGTCGTCAGCCTCATCGCGACTGTTCTCAAATTCGGCGACCGGACCCAGATCGGCGCCATTCACCTGGCGACCAGCCTGGTTGCCGATCTGCAGCTCATTGCCGCAGCAATAACATGGGCGGTTGCCGTCCATGTCACCGGCGTCGGCATGACGGCACATGTAACGTCGAGCGTCGTGTCGCTGTCGGGTGGCGCGCTGTTTGCCAATATTGTTTCGGTTGTCATCCTCATCATCGAAACCGTGATGCTGCGTCGTTGAGGAATCGCGCCGGATGAGCAGCATTTTCTTCATTGTCCTGCGGCGCATGCGTGCGCCGCTGATCGTGCTGATCGTCATCTATGCGGTGTCGGTGCTTGGGCTGACGCTGGTACCGGGCGTCGATGCCAATGGCCAGCCGGCGCCGCCGTTGTCCTTCTTCCACGCCTTCTACTTCATCAGCTACACGGCGACGACGATTGGCTTCGGCGAGATTCCCAATGCCTTCTCCGATGCGCAGCGGCTGTGGGTCACGGTGTGTATCTACCTGACGGTGATCGGCTGGTCGTATTCGATCGTCACGCTGCTGGCCCTCTTTCAGGACAAGGCTTTCCAGAGCGTGCTGGTAGTCGGCCGCTTCGCCCGCCGGGTGCGCCACCTGCACGAGCCGTTCTATCTCGTCTGCGGCTGCGGTGAGACCGGGGCGCTGGTCTGCCGGACGCTCGACGAGCTGAATATCCGCTTTGTCGTTGTCGAGGCGCGCGAGGAGCGCGTCCAGGAGCTGGACCTGGAGGATTTCAAGACCGACGTGCCGGCACTGGCTGCCGATGCGCAGGCGCCGAAGGTGCTGCAGATGGCCGGCCTTCTCCATCCAAAGTGCCTGGGCGTGCTGGCGCTGACCAACGACGACAACGTCAATCTGGCTATCGCCATTTCCACGCGCCTGCTCAATCCCGGCCTGACGGTGCTGGCCCGTGCCGAGAATCCGATGACTGCGGCCAACATGGCCTCGTTCGGCACGCACCACATCATCAATCCCTTCGAGCGCTTTGCCGACTATCTCGGGTTGGCCCTCGAAGCGCCGCACACGATCCGGCTGCTCGAGTGGGTGACCGGGCTTCCGGGGCGGCAGATGCCGCCGATGCACCGGCCGCCTTCCGGGGCGTGGGTGGTCTGCGGCCATGGCCGTTTTTCGCGGCCGGTCGTCCGTGAGTTGGCCGAGCACGATCTGCAGGTGACGGTCATTACCCCGGAAGCGATGGACGCGATCGCGCCGCCGCTGCGGAACGTGATTGGCCTCGGGGTACGTGCCGAAACTCTTTGCGAAGCAGGTGTTGCCGAGGCGGTCGGGCTGGTGGCCGGGACCGACAACGATGTGAACAATCTCTCGATCGCCGTGACGGCAAAGGCAATGAATCCGGACCTGTTCGTGGTCCTGCGCCAGAACCGGATAACCAATGCCTCGCTGTTCGAGGCCTATGGCGCCCAGTTTACGATGGTGCCGAGCCGGATCATCGCGCACGAGTCGATGGCCATGATCATCACGCCGCTGCTGGCCCGGTTTCTTGACGGAGTGCGTGGGCGTGACGATGACTGGGCGGCCGCCTGTTGCGCCCGTATGGAAGCACAGTTTGGCGACGAGATGCCGCAGGTGTGGAGCGTCCGCATAGACGATCAGGAAGCGCCGGCGTTGACCGCCCATCTGAAAGACGGCGGGGCGGAACTGTCGATCACGACGCGCGGTTTCGAACTGAACAATGAATGCCTGGACGCATTGCCCTTGATGCTGGTCGGCAGCGATAGAGTGAGCCTGAGCCTGTTTCCGGCTGGCAATATGCCGCTGCACTGTGGCGACGAACTGCTCTTCGCCGGCAGGGGAAGGGCGCGCGACAGCCAGCGCACACTGCTGAGCAATGCCAATATCCTCGCCTATCTGCTCACCGGCCGCGAGCGACCGGGGGGCTGGATCTGGCAGGAATATGGAAAGAAGCTCGATTAGTTCTGACGAGTTTTAGCCTAGCGCCTTGCTGACAATCTCGGCAACGTCCGGTGACAGGTCGGGTGTCTTCGCTACCGCTTCCAGTGCCTTCTGCATCGACGTCTGCAGCGCCGGCGTGAAGGCGCTCCAGCGCTCCAGCGCCCGCGCCATGCGCGCCGCTACCTGCGGATTGATCGCATTCAGCGCCACGATCTGTTCGGCCCAGAAGGCGTGCCCTTCCGGCGTGTGGAACTCGCCGGGGTTGGCACGGAAGTAGGTGCCGAGCAGGGCGTAGACCTTGTTCGGGTTGCTCGCCGTAAAGGCCGGGTGGGCCATCAGCCGGCGCACACGGGCCAGCGTCGGTTCGGTGTCGGCATTCCAGCGCCAGGCGCCGGCCTGCAGCGCAAACCATTTGTCGAGCACCAGCGCATCGTCGGCGTAGCGGCGCTCGAAGGCGGCGAGGGCTTCCTCGCGCTCAGGGGCCGGACTGTGCACCAGCGCGCTCAGCGCACCGAGGCATTCGCTCATGTTGTTGGCGGCATCGAACTGCGCCATGGCAGCTTGCCGGCCGGTGTTGCTGCCGGCCGCGCACAGGTAGCGCAGGCTCAGGTTGGCCAGTGCCCGCTTGCCGATATCGGCCGGGTGGTAGCGGTATTCGCCCTTGACGACGCAGGCAGCATGCATGTCACGCCAAACGTTGAGGAAACGCTGGCCGAGGTCGCGCAGCAGGTGCATCAGCGCGCTGCGCAAAGCTGTCGGGTCGGCCGCAGAATTTTCCAGACCCATCCGTTCGAGCAGGTAGGCCTCGCCCGG
>JAUPVD010000170.1 GCA_030917225.1 Pseudomonadota bacterium | reverse complement strand
GGTCGTGCGACTGGATTTCGTAGCCGCGGTCCTTGTAGAACTTGAAGCGTTCGCGTGCTGGCTGACGAACCTCGGGTTCTTCACTGACTACCTCGATGACGCTGGCGAACCGCGAAAATCCCGGGGGCACTTCGCCGGAGAGGTTCATCAGGCGCTGATCCTGAGGCAAATTGTCGAGCTTGTCGGCGATGATCACGCCTGTTTCGGCTGCGAGTGGCGATTCTGCGCGCACATGCGGCACAAACCCGATCGGGTTGCTGACCCAGAGCGCACGGTCAAGGGCGCTGGCGACTCCCGGATCCGGTGCATAGACCAGCAAGGCTTTCTTCTGGGCGCAGGCCTTGGCGATCAGGCTGGCCGCTGCGGCAATGCGGTTGGCTGCCCCGTGATAGAAGAAGATCTGCGTCAATTGAGCTTCCCGGCGCGTTGCAGCAGGAAGTGCGTCAGCAGAGGTACGGGGCGCCCGGTAGCGCCCTTCTCGGCGCCCGATTTCCAGGCCGTTCCGGCGATATCGAGGTGGGCCCAGTCATACTTCTTGGTGAAGCGCGAGAGGAAGCAGGCGGCGGTGATCGGACCGGCATAGCGGCCACCGATGTTGGCCATATCGGCGAAGTTGCTCTTCAGCAGATCCTGATAATCGTCCCACAGTGGCAGTTGCCACGCCCGGTCGCTGCCTTCTTCGCCAGCGTCGAGCAGGTCGCGCGCCAAGCCTTCCTTGTTGGCAAACAGGCCGCTGGCCACCTGGCCGAGGGCAATGACGCAGGCGCCGGTGAGCGTGGCGACGTCGACCACGGCTTCCGGCTCGAAGCGCTCGACGTAGGTGAGCGCGTCGCAGAGGATCAGTCGGCCTTCGGCGTCGGTATTGAGGATTTCGATGGTCTGGCCGGACATCGAGGTGACGATGTCGCCCGGCTTGCTGGCGCCGCCGCCCGGCATGTTTTCAGCCGTCGGCACGACGACCGTGAGATTGATCGGCAGCTTCATCTGCGCGACGGCCTTCATCGTGCCGAGCACGCTGGCGGCGCCACACATGTCGTATTTCATCTCGTCCATTTCCGGACCCGGCTTGAGCGAGATGCCGCCGCTGTCGAAGGTAATGCCCTTGCCGACCAGGACCAGAGGCTTGTCTCCGGCCTTGCCGCCCTTGTACTGCAGGACAATGAGCTTGGGTGGCTGGCGTGATCCTTTCGCTACGGAGAGCAGCGAACCCATCCCCAGCGCAGCCATGTCCGATTGCTCCAGCACCTGGCATTCGAGGCCATGGTCCTTGGCAAGCTGCTGTGCGGTCTCGGCCAGATAGGTCGGCGTACAGACGTTGCCCGGCAGGTTGCCGAGGTTTTTCGCCATCGACATGCCTTCGGCGATGGCCAGGCCCTGTTCCAGGGCTTCTTCCGCAGGTGTCAGTTCGTTGCGGCGCTCGACGGCAAAAGTCAGTTTTCGCAAGGGGCGGCGTACTTCGTCCTTCTTGCTCTTGAACTGGTCGAAACGATAGGTCGTTTCCTGCGCGACGATGGTTGCCTGCCGCACACGCCAGGCGACACTGCGCTTCTTTACAGGTATTTCGGTGAGGAAAACGGTACCGTCGAAGGAGCCTGTTTCGTTGAGCGTACGCGCTGCGACGCGGATCGATTGGCAGAACTCCTTTTCGCGGAACTCTTTTTCCTTGCCCAGGCCGATCAGCAGGACGCGATCGCAGAGTGTTCCGGGAACGTTGTGCAGGAGCAGTGTGGAACCAAGCTTTCCTTCCATGTCGCCGCGACGAATGATGTCGGAAAGATAGTTGCGGGAAGCGTTGTCGAGCAACTCGCCCGGCAACGAAAGCTTGCGCGGCTCAAAGACGCCGACGACGACACAGGCGCTGCGCTGTTTCTCCGGACTTCCGCTTTTTATGCTAAATTCCACTTGCCGCTCCTTTACGCAGGTTTTGAGCACAAACCTGATTATCACCGCAGCTTTTCGCATAAGTCAAAGCATGGTTTTCCAGCGCGCCGCCAGGCGCGAATTCGCACATTCCGCCGCCGGCATCTTCGTCGCGCTGTTTGCCATCATGGTATCCATCCAGGCAATCCGCCTGCTTGGCGATGCGGCATCCGGGAGAATCGCATCCGAGGCCGTCTGGGCCTTGCTCGGCTTTGCCGCCTTGAACTATTCCGCGTATTTGCTCACCTTGACGCTCTTTGTCGCGGTTTTACTGTCTTTGTCCAGAAGCTATCGCGATTCGGAGATGGTCGTCTGGTTCTCTTCCGGGGTGTCTCTGATGGCCTGGATCCGTCCAGTGCTGGTCTTCGCCATGCCGTTGATCCTGGCCATCGCCATGCTGACTCTCGTGCTTTCTCCTTGGGCACAGCAGATGAGCGTGGAATTCAAGGAAAAGATGCAGGTGCGCAGCGATGCCTCGCAGGTCGCGCCGGGGAGTTTCAAGGAAGCCGCGTCTACGGATCGGGTCGTTTTTGTCGAAGCCATTGGCGACGACGAGACCTACGTCAAGAATGTATTCATCAGCGCGGTCCAGCACGGCAAGCTCGGCGTCACCATGGCGGGCAAGGGTTATCAGGAAACCGCGGAGAACGGTGATCGCTTCATGGTGCTGGAAGGCGGCCGGCGCTATGAAGTCGTGCCCGGTACGCCGGAATTCCGGATCATGGAATTTGATCGTTATGCGCTGCGTGTCGAGACCAGGGAGTCGCGCGGGATCGAAAAGACCGTGGCCGCCGAGCCGACGTTGAATTTGTTGCGATCCAGTAACCGTCGCGACCAGGCCGAGCTGCTCTGGCGCGTCAATGTGCCGATTTCTGCCATCGTTCTGGCGTTGCTGGCGATCCCCTTGTCGTTCGTGAATCCGCGGGCAGGCCGGTCGGCCAACCTGATCCTGGCCTTGCTGGTCTACATGATCTACAGCAACCTGCTGTCGATGATGCAGGCCTGGGTCGCACAGGGGCGGGTCTCGGTTTTGCTCGGCCTGCTGGTGGTGCATTTGCTGATGATTGTCGCCTTGCCGGTGATGTTTGCCAGACGCATTCTCGTGTTTTCCTTCCTGAGACTGCGGCGATGATCCTCTACAAGCGTTATCTGATCAAAGAGATTTCTGGCGCCGTTTTGCTGGTTCTGGTGGCCTTTCTTGCGCTCTTCAGCTTCTTCGATCTGATTGCCGAATTGCGGGATGTCGGCAAGGGTGGCTACCAACTGCAGCACGCGCTGGGGTTCATCGTGCTCAAGCTGCCGGGCCGTATCTATGAACTGATGCCGATTGCCGTCTTGATCGGGGCCTTGTATGCGATTTCCACCTTGGCCCGACATTCGGAAATCACGGTCCTGCGTGCTTCCGGCTTGTCTACGGGGCGTCTGTTGCTGACACTGCTGCAGATCGCGGCGGTGTTTGGTTTGATCACGCTGGCGACGGGGGAGTTGCTCGTGCCGCCCGTCGAGCGCATGGCCAAGCAGTTCCGTCTCAGCTCAATAGGCAAGCTGATGGCACAGGAGTTTCGGACCGGGTTGTGGGTCAAGGATGACATGACTTTCGTCAACGTCCGCTCGGTCACCCCGGATGGTCAGTTGCGCAGTATCCGGATCTACGAATTCAACAAGCAGGCCCAATTGGCCTCGGTGAGTGAAGCGGAAGAAGGGGTGTTCCTGCCGCCGGCCAGCTGGACGCTGAAAAAAGTCGTGCGTACCTCGCTTGACGGCAATCGCGGCAGTGTCAGCACGCAGCCGGAAGTCGTCTGGGATTCGGCACTGAATCCGGACATCCTGGCGGTTCTGCTGGTCCGCCCGGAAACCATGTCGATCATGCACCTGGTGTCCTATACGAAACACTTGCGGGATAACAAGCAGAAAACGCAGCGCTATGAGATAGCGCTATGGAAAAAGGCGATCTATCCGATTGCCGTACTGGTCATGATTGCGCTGGCACTGCCGTTCGGCTATACGCACAATCGTGTGGCGGGGGTAAGCCTCAAGATATTCGCCGGGGTGATGATCGGCGTCCTGTTCCACATGCTGAACGGCCTTTTTTCGAATCTCGGCGCAATCAATAGCTGGCCGCCGTTTACCAGTGCCGCGATGCCGTCCCTGCTTTTTGCGGCTGCTGCCGCAGCGATGCTGTGGTGGGTTGAACGCCGCTAGCCGCTGCGCGGGCTACGTGAGAATCAGGCGCGTGTCGGCAATGCGGTCGTGCAGGAACTGTCGGTCACGATCGACCAGCGCCCAAACAATGCCGATGCCGCAGAGGCCGATGCTGAACCACGCAGCCAGGTAACGGAACACAGCCTGTGCAGGTCGCAGCGGCCCGCCGTTGATGTCGACCACCTTGATTTTCCACGTCTTCATTGCCAGGGTCTGGCCGCCGTTGGTCCAGAACCAGCTGAAGTAGACCAGCAGCACGATGAAAAAGTGAATCTTGGTCACCATGGGGGGCGCCTGCATGTTGGCGAACGCACCCAGCAGGATGTGCGGCAGAAAAAATGCCACCGCCAGCACGGCGGCAAGCAGGAGCAGTTCGTAGAGCATCGCGGCCAATCGCCTGACGATGCCCGGCGTGGCGTTTGTGGCAGAAGCTGACATCAGCGGGGGTCGCTTTTCGGTGTGGTCGCTGGGGTTGCACCCGCTGCCGACGAGGTGTCTTTGGACCCCGGCTGCTCCCGAAGCCGCTGCTTTTCTTCTTCCGGCAATTGCTGATATTCCTGCCACTTCTGTTTCACGGTTTCCTTTTCGTCAGGCGCCATCTGTCTGAATTCCCGGAACTTTTCGCGGGCAGCAAGACGCTGCTGCGGAGTCAGCTTGGCCCAGTCGCGCATTTTTTCCTGCAGACGCTGCTGCTCGGTCGGCGTCATGGTCTTGTAGCGCTCGGCGATGCCCAGCCACTTCTTGCGCCGATAGTTTTCCATGCTGCCCCACTCGGGGGCGAGCGGCGCCAGCACGGATTGCTGGTCCTTGCTCAGGGCGTTCCAGACAGGCTGCGGCGGGGTGACGACCACGACTGGATTGCTGGCTGCCGACGCAGCCAGCAGTGGCGCGTTGACGCAAAACGCCAGAACTATTGCTGCCGAGAGTCTTTTAACCATGTACTGAAATCCTTGTCGAGCAGTGCTTCAACCGGTACGTCTTCGGACAGTAGCGCACTGTCAACATCGGAAAGGTCGGCAATGAGTTGGTCTGCCTGCCAGTGGGCGTAGAGCGCCACGGCCAGTGCCACGGCCAGTGCCGCCAAAATATGGCGGGCGCGGGTGCCCTCAAGGTGGAAGCGGAAGAAATGGCCGGCCACCGCAAACACCGGATTGGTCGCCGGCTGTTTCTGTGCAGCGAGCGCGCTGGTGCGTGCAGCCTTGAGGCGGGCCAGCTTGTCGTCATCGAGATTCTGCAAGCCTTGGTTGAGGTGCTGTCTCACGCGAGAGGCAAAATGAAGCTCGTTCATAAGGTAATTCCCTTTGCTTTCAGTACGCTAGCCAGCGCATGCGTGGCGCGTGAGCAATGCGTCTTGACGCTGCCCTCGGAGCAGCCCATGGCCAGCGCTGTCTCGGCGACATCCATATCTTCCCAGTAACGCATGAGGAAGGCTTCCCGTTGACGTGTCGGCAGCTTGCGGATTTCCGTCTCGATGATCGCCAGCACTTGCGATTGTTCCCACTGGCCGTGCGGGGTGTCCGCCAGCTTCGAGGTGTTTTCTACGGCCATTGATTCCAGCGGGTCGTAGTCGTCCTCATCCTTGGGGGCGAGCATAGAAAAGAGCGTCGTCCAGGTCGAGCGGACCTTGTGGCGCCGATGGTAGTCACGGATGGTGTTCTGCAGGATGCGCTGGAAGAGCATGGGGAACTCTTCTGCCGGGCGGTCGCCGTATTTTTCGGCGAGCTTCATCATCGAATCCTGGACGATGTCGAGGGCGCCATCTTCGTCGCGCACGGCATAGGCTGCCTGGCGGAAGGCGCGACGCTCTACCGAAGCAAGAAAATCCGACAGTTCGCGTTGTGTTGCCAGAGGGGGTTCCTTCGGGAAATCAGTAGGCTAGCGGCTTGGTTGAAGGGTTTTCGCCTTGACCAAATGAGGCCTAACCGATAAGGTTACACGTTTTTCGAGAACCAGGCTTGTAAGGCGGAAGCAGATGAAGATGACCGGTGCGGAGATTTTAATCAGGTGCCTGCAGGAAGAGAAGGTCGAGCATATGTTCGGCTATCCCGGCGGGGCCGTGCTGCACATCTATGACGAGCTGTTCAAGCAGGACCAGATCAAGCACATTCTGGTTCGCCATGAGCAGGCGGCGGTGCATGCGGCGGATGGCTATGCGCGCTGCTCGCAGAACGTCGGTGTGGCGCTGGTGACCTCGGGTCCGGGGGCGACCAATGCCGTGACCGGTATTGCGACCGCCTACATGGATTCTGTTCCGATTGTCGTGATTTCCGGCCAGGTGCCGACACCGGCAATCGGCCTTGATGCGTTCCAGGAAGTGGATATGGTCGGCATCACCCGGCCGTGCGTCAAACACAACTTCCTGGTCAAGGACGTGCGCGACCTGGCGGTGACGATCAAGAAGGCTTTCCACATTGCCAAGACCGGTCGTCCCGGTCCGGTGGTGGTCGATATTCCCAAGGATGTGACTGCGCAGACCTGCGAGTTCGAGTATCCGCAGACGGTGCAGATGCGTTCGTACAACCCGGTGGTCAAGGGTCATCTCGGGCAGATCAAGAAGGCCGTGCAATTGCTGACCGAGGCCAAGCGCCCGATCATCTATGTCGGTGGCGGTGCGATCCTGTCCGATGCTTCCGAACAGCTGACCAAGCTGGCGCATCATCTGGGCTACCCGGTGACCAACACGCTGATGGGCCTCGGTGCTTTTGCCGCAACCGACAAGCAGAACCTCGGCATGCTCGGCATGCACGGTACGGTCGAGGCCAACATGGCCATGCACTACGCCGATGTCGTGCTGGCTGTCGGCGCCCGCTTCGACGACCGCGTCATTGGCAACCCGGCCAATTATGCCGAGGAGTCTCGCAAGGTCATTCACATCGACATCGACCCGTCGTCGATCTCGAAGCGCGTCAAGGTTGATGTGCCGATCGTCGGCAATGTGCCGGATGTGCTCGACGAGATGCTCAAGCTGGTCGACGGTTCCAAGCCGAATCCGGCGCAGACGGCAGACTGGTGGAAGCGCATCGAAGAATGGCGCGGCAAGAATTGCCTCGGCTACACCCAAGGCAGCGAATTGATCATGCCGCAGTATGTGGTGCAGAAGCTCTACGAGATTACCAAGGGTGAGGCGATTGTCTGTTCCGACGTCGGCCAGCACCAGATGTGGGCGGCGCAGTACTACCCGTTCGACAAGCCCCGTCGCTGGCTCAATTCTGGCGGTCTGGGCACGATGGGCGTTGGCTTGCCGTACGCCATGGGTGCACAGTTCGCCCATCCGGATGCGACCGTTGCGGTCGTCACTGGCGAAGGCTCGATCCAGATGTGTATCCAGGAGTTGTCGACGGCCAAGCAGTTCCGTCTGCCGCTCAAGATCATCAGCCTGAACAACCGCTATCTGGGCATGGTGCGCCAGTGGCAGGAAATGTTCTACGGCAGCCGTTACTCGGGTTCCTACATGGATTCATTGCCCGACTTCGTCAAGCTGGCCGAGGCCTATGGCCATGTCGGCTTCCGTGTTGAAAAGCCCGAAGATGTCGAGCCAGTGCTGAAGAAGGCCTTCATCGATCACAAGGACGATCTGGTGTTCATCGACTTCCAGACCAACCGTGAAGCCAACGTCTTCCCGATGGTTGCGGCTGGCAAGGGTCTGACCGACATGATCCTGGCCGAAGACCTGTAAGCGCGGAGAAACAGAGAAAATGCGTCACATCATTTCCATCCTGATCGAGAACGAAGCCGGTGCCTTGTCGCGTGTCTCCGGCCTGTTTTCTGCCCTTGGCTACAACATTGAAACCCTGACCGTCGCGCCGACCGAAGACCCTTC
>JAUPVD010000169.1 GCA_030917225.1 Pseudomonadota bacterium | reverse complement strand
GGCGGTGCGGTGGCTGGCGTGGCTGGCCTGGTGCTGGTATTGCCGTTGCTGGGTATCGTGATGGTGCTGGGCGAGACCTTGGGTGCTGTTTTGTCGGACCCGCGCTTGCGAGCCCGGCACCGGTTCGCGAAAAGCCTTCTGCAAACAAAGGTAACACAGGATCTGCGCAGCTGACGTTCGTGGCTGTTTTGCCTTGGGAACGATGTGCTAACATCATCACCGAGTTTTGAAGAACTGAGGCAGAAATGAAGAAGGCCTTCCGAAGAAGGCCTTTCATCAACTTGCTTGTTCTGGCTCCTCGACCTGGGCTCGAACCAGGGACCTACGGATTAACAGTCCGGCGCTCTACCAACTGAGCTATCGAGGAATTGGAAGCGCGCATATTAGACACTAAGAGATTGTTCGTCAACTTTTTCGACAAAAATGGACCCAAATCTAATCTACGAAAAAACGGCTGCGGGTGAAGAAGCAGTCAGGCAGCGGACAAGAGTCGTGCAGCGGAATACGCGCATGGTGCTGATTCTGGTAGATGGCAAATCGACCATCGCCGATTTGTGCGAAAAAACCGGAAATACCCAACTCGTCGAAACTGCGCTGCAGGATCTCGAACGGGACGGTCTCATTGTAACCAAGCTGGAGCAGGATTCGGTCTGGGAGCAGAGCAAGAAGCTCGCAGAAGAAATCAAGGCCGCTGCGGTTCAACGACTCGCGAGAGAAACCCAGGAGCCGCCACCGCAGCCTCTGCCTGAAATTTCCCCCGTCAGCCTCGCCCCTGTGCCGGAGCCGTTTTCAATCGCGCCGCTGTCGATATCACCTCATTCTGTTTTTCCGGGCCAGCCAGCGCCTTTCTCCACCTTTGGTGCTACGCCGTCGATGGCGCCAGCAACGGCCAAGCCGTCGCTTGCCGAGAAGCAGCAGTCTGATCGGCCAGGTTTCCTTTCCGGACTGCTGTCAAAAAACAAGAAGGATGACGACGATACTTCGATCAGCCCGATCCGGAAGGGCCCGCGCGGCCCCTTTGTTTCGATGCCGCTGGCGATAGCGCTTGGAGTTGTCGGCCTGCTGCTATTGGTAGCCCTGATCTTCACACTGTATCCGTATGACAGCCATCGGCAGCAGATCGAGGCGGCTCTGACGCGTCTGCTGGGGCAGCCTGTTCGCATTGCCGAAGTTCGCGCCGGATTTGCACCCAGGCCGTCCATTCTGCTTGAAGGCGTGCGCTCTGAAGATGGTGCTGTTCAGGCTGCACGCATAAGGCTCGTGCCCGAAGTCTTTTCTCTGTTGGGTTCACACCCCGTGTTTTCATCTGTAACGATCGAATCTGCGCATATGCAGGCGAAGGCCTTGGGCGTGCTGCCGAAGGCAATTGGCGAGGCGATGGCGTCCGGTGCTTCGGCATCAGTCCGTGCGATCACGTTCAGCCAGCTTGAAGCGGAAGTGGTCGGTCTGAGCGTCAAGGATCTCAATGCCGAGATCAAGCCGAGCGAGCCGGGTAAAGCGGCAGAGCCACTAACCTTCCAGAGTGGTGACCGTTCGCTGAAAATTGTGCTCAAACCGCAGGCCGGAGGCTTTGTTGCGGAATTCGAGGGCTACGGCTGGCTGCCTCAGCCAGAGTCGCGCTTCCGATTCGACTCTGTTCAGGGGCAAGCCGAATGGGACGGTCGATCGCTGGCGATTCGATCGCTGGATGTGCGGATTTTCGATGGTGCCATCCAGGGTGTGCTGCTGCTTGATTCTTCAGGGCAACCTTCGCTTGCTGGCGATGTCACGGTGAAGCACATGAATCTTCAGCGTCTGGGCAACGCACTTGGTCATGGCACTCAGTTCGAAGGTGAGCTGCTTGGTACGCTTCGTTTTTCTGGGAAAGCACCGACCTGGGCTGGGGTTCTGACCGCAGCCAGTGGCGACGGCGATTTTGTTCTGCAGCGGGGCGTACTTGGCAATTTCGATCTGGTCGAAACGGTCAGGCGTGGCAAGGGGGCGGTTCGTGGCGGGGCGACCCGATATGAACAACTGAGTGGCCGTTTGAAGATTACGCCGGAGACCGTCCGTTTCGCCGATCTGTCGCTCGCCTCCGGTCTTCTCCGCTCAGGCGGCTACCTTGAGGTTTCACGAGATGGAAAGTTGGCAGGGCGCCTGGATGTGGAAATGCGCGGTTCTGCCAACACCATCCGCATGCCGGTTGCTGCGAGCGGTACGCTGAAGGAACCCGCCCTGCAGGGAGCAAAGTAGTCGCACGGCGCCAATAGACAACACAAACAGAAACGCCGGCTAAGCCGGCGTTTATGTTTGTTGCTAGCGATGCTCTTGAATCAGAGAACCTTGGCGATCGCTCCGGCCACGTAACCGATGTTTTTCGTGTTCAGCGCAGCCAGGCAGATGCGGCCGGTGGAGACCGCATAAATGCCGAAGTCATTCTTCAGCACTTCCACTTGCGCTGCCGACAGGCCGGTGTAGGAGAACATGCCACGCTGCTGGACGACGAAGGAGAAGTCCTGCGCTACGCCGGCGGCCTTGATGGCGTCGACGAGGCCGGTGCGCATGGCGCGGATGCGGTCGCGCATGCCGGCCAGTTCGGTTTCCCACTGCTGACGCAGTTCCGGCGTGGACAGCACGGCTGCGACCAGGGCGCCGCCGTGGATCGGCGGGTTGGAGTAGTTGGTGCGGATGACGCGCTTGACCTGCGACATGACGCGGGCCGACTCGTCCTTGCCAGCGGTGACGATGGACAGCGCGCCGACGCGCTCGCCGTAGAGCGAGAAGCTCTTCGAGAACGAGCTGGAGACGAAGAATTGCAGGCCTGAGGCCGAGAAGGCGCGAACGGCGACAGCGTCGGCGTCGATGCCGTCGGCAAAGCCCTGGTAGGCCATGTCGAGGAAGGGCACCAGGCTGCGGCTACGGCACAGTTCGACGACTTCCTGCCACTGGGCATCGGACAGGTCGGCGCCGGTCGGGTTGTGGCAGCAGGCGTGCAGGATGATGATCGAGCCAGCCGGCAGGCCGTTCAGACAGGCCTTCATGCCGTCGAAGTTCACGCCGCGCGTGGCAGCGTCGTAGTACGGGTAGTTCTCGACGACGAAGCCGGCGGACTCGAACAGCGCGCGGTGGTTTTCCCACGACGGGTCGCTGATGTAGACCTTGGCGTTCGGCGACAGGCGCTTCAGGTAGTCGGCACCGATCTTCAGCGCGCCGGTACCGCCGAGGGCCTGGGCGGTGATCACCTGGTTGTTGGCGAGGAGGGCGGAGTCCTTGCCGAAGAGCAGGTTCTGCACAGCCTGGTTGTAGGCCGGAGCCCCTTCGATCGGCTGGTAGCCGCGCGGTAGCGCAGCCTTGACGCGCGCGTCTTCAGCAGCCTTGACGGCGGCCAGCAGCGGGATCTTGCCGTTGTCGTCGAAATAGACGCCAACACCGAGGTTGACCTTGGTGGTACGCGTGTCTGCGTTGAACGACTCGTTCAGACCAAGAATCGGATCGCGGGGAGCCATCTCCACCGCAGCAAAGATCGAAGAACTCATATGCCACTCCATGGGATAATCGGAAAAATGCCGAATGCGGCCCCGAATGCGAACAACAGGGGCTTGATGCAGCGCAAAATTCTACCATGACCGCACCAGAGAAAACGCCCCAGATTGTCACCTTTCCCGGTAGCCCGTACCGGCTGCACCAGCCGTTTCTGCCGGCCGGGGATCAGCCGGAGGCGATCCGCCAGCTGGTCGAGGGACTGGGCGACGGCCTGTCATTTCAGACCCTGCTCGGGGTGACCGGATCAGGCAAGACCTACACTGTGGCCAATGTCATCGCCCGCACCGGTCGGCCGGCGCTGGTCATGGCACCGAACAAGACGCTGGCGGCACAGCTTTACTCGGAGTTCAAGGAGTTCTTTCCGGAAAACGCCGTCGAGTATTTCGTGTCGTACTACGACTACTACCAGCCGGAAGCCTACGTGCCGGCGCGCGACCTGTTCATAGAGAAGGACAGCGCGATCAACGAGCACATCGAACAGATGCGCCTGTCGGCGACGAAGAGCCTGCTTGAGCGCGAGGACTGCATCATCGTCGCCACGGTGTCCTGCATCTACGGCATCGGCGATCCAGTCGATTATCACGGCATGATCCTGCACCTGCGCGAGCGCGAGAAGCTGTCGCAGCGAGACATCATCGCGCGCCTGACGGCGATGCAGTACCAAAGGAACGAG
>JAUPVD010000168.1 GCA_030917225.1 Pseudomonadota bacterium | reverse complement strand
TCACTGCATGCAAGCCAATTTTCTCCGCAAGGACAGCGCTGGTTTGCAAGGCATGGCGCAACAGCGCAGCGCCAACCCCTTGCCCCTGGTCACGGGTATCGACGGCAAGACGACCAACGCGCGCGACGGGTATCGGATAACGAGGAAGACTCAGGCCAGCAGGCCAGTTCCGAAATTCGATGGAGCCAGCGCTCAGCGCGTAGTACCCCCGGATTCGCGTCTCGTCTCCGGCTGTGGCAGCGTAACAGCGACTGAGGCCGCGACTCGCCTGCTGCCGAGCCAACTTCTTGAGGAAATCGTTCAGTGCCGCATCGCCGCAATCGAACGCGGCGCGGTCATGGTGCGCGTCAAGCTCAGAGACTGTCAGCCTCATCCCTGAGCGCGCCGCATCAGGGCCTTGAGTGCTTCCGTCGGCTCGCCAGGATTATCGATAGCCGCAAGGAAAGCGTCGCGATCCCGATCCGACAACACGATCGTTTCGTGCTGGGCAACCAGACGCTGCGCAGCTTCATACGCGTTCTGCAACATGAACGACGATACCGTCGTACCCATCAGCGCAGCGGCACGCTCGATGAGCGCCTTAGCCTCGGGGCTGGTGCGAAGATTAATGCGGGTGTCGTGTGCATGAATGGTGGCGGGCATGGCGAACTCCTCTGGAATCACGAACACATTGTACGTCAAACTGACTCACACAAGCCTAAAAAGTTCCCTACGCTCAAGCCGTGCCCCGCCGACACAAATCGGCTAATTCACTGCGTCGCGCCCATTTCGCCCACCCCGCACACCACCAACTCCCGTGTCGCCCGCGTCATCGCCACATAGAGCAGCTTCGCCTCGTGCGGAGACAGCTCGCCCGCGCTTTTGATCCGGTCGGCGCCGGGGATCACCACGAGCGGGTACTCCAGCCCCTTGCACGAGTGCATGGTGATTAGCGTCACCTTGTCCTCGTCGGCGGCGTAGGTCGCGTCCTTGAAATAGACGAGCGGGATGCCGTGGGCCGGCAGCATGTTGCGGATCAGCTTCGCGTCACGCCACTCGCGGTAGATCACCGCCATGTCACGCCACGGCGTGCCGGCACGGTGCGCGTCCTTCAGGTGCTTGACGATGAACTCCGCCTCTTCCTTGAGGCTCGGCAGGTTGATCACCTGCGGCGCCGCACCGGCCCGGCCGGCTGACTGCGGCGACAGCAGCGGCACACCATCATCGTCCGCGTCGCTAGGCGTCAGGATGCTCTGCGCCACGTCGCGCGCGAAGCGCAGGATGGCGTCGGTGTTGCGGTAGTTGATGCGCAGGATCGTCGTGCGGCCGGCGGCCTGGATGCCGACGCTCTTGAAACTGAACTTCTTTTGTTTCTCGTCGCCGTAGATCGACTGCGCGTCGTCGTACAGCACCAGCAGGCTGTTGGTCTTCGGATCGACCATCTGCACCACCAGCTTGAACCACTCCGGCCGGAAGTCATGCCCCTCGTCAATCAGGATCGCGTCGTACTGCGCCGCCGGGATCTGGCCACGCTCGACGGCGCGGATCACGCGGTCGACCATCTCGGCGAAGAAGGCATTCATGTCGTCGGACCGCTTCGGCAGATCGACGTTAAAGGCCGACAACTGCGCGCGGCACCACTGGTGAAAGTGATGCACATGCACCTTCTCCGCCAGCCCCTTGGCGCGCATCATGCTGCCGATGCGGCGCGCCAGCGACTCGTTGTAGCAGAGGATCAGGATCGGCTTGGCGCACACCTGAGCCAGATGCTCGGCGCGGTAGCCGAGGATCAGCGTCTTGCCCGAACCGGCAACGCCGTGGATGACGCGATGCCCTTCGCCCAAACTGCGCGCCAGTTGTTCCTGCTGCAAATCCATGACGCGCACGAAATCCGGCGGCGGCACGTCGGCGGCGAACAGGTCGGCCTGCGCCGAAGCAATGCGCACCTCGGGAAAAAGATGCCAGCGTACGCGGTCGATCTGCGGCAGCGACAGCGCACCGTGAAAGCGCACCGAGAACATCTCCCACAGCCGCTGCTGGAAAGCCTCGGCCTCGACGCCTTCGAGCATCTCATCCTGGCAGATCACCCGGTTCGGCGGAATCACCTCGCCCAGCCCGCCCTCGTCGAACTGCTTGCGCGTGAGGTTCGGCAGCACGACGCCGTAGCTCCACGGGAACATCAGCTTGCCCGCCTCGCGCCCGCTGGAGAACACCAGTTGCGGGTCGCGCTGCAGCACATCGGTGGCGGCATGCGCGTAATGCCGCGCCTGCTCCAGCGGGTTCTCCACCACCGTCGGGCCGCGCGCGGTTTCGATGGTGAACTTCTGGCGGTCGGCGGCGAGGATCGTGCGCGTGCGCCAATCCTTCACCTCCAGAATCAGCAGCCCGCGTCGCGGGTGGAATACGATGAAATCGGGATGCAGCGCCGACGGCCCGAGCGCAACGTTGTACCAGCAGAGGTAGTCGTCCTCCAGCTTGGCTTCCAGGCGCTCGGCCAGACGGCGCTCGCCGCCGCTGTCGAAGGTGCAGCTAGCGATGGATGGAATGAGTACGGCCATTTTTCAATCCATGCCAAGTGAATTGGCGGCTGTGAAAATCCAATTCATGCTGACCCTTTATCACGCGAATCCGTAATCGGACACTACCGGGTGCTTGCGAGCAACCGGGCAACAACTTGCCCTGTCAGTAACCCGACCCTCCAGATAGCCGCGCATTGCGCCCCAGGGAATCGTCATTCTGGATTCGACGATGCGAGCGAAACTCAGCTCTGCCACAGCATCAAAATCATCGCGATGCGCAGCCGCCTGAGCATCTTCACGCACTTTACTTGGCACCCTTGCCGCCCTTCGGTTTGCCTTTGGCAATCTTCGCAGGCGAGCCGGCCTCAGGCGCAACGGGCGTCGCGCCACTTTCCAGCACCAGATAATTAGCCCGGCTCACCACCGGCTTTCCGCTCCTTGTTTCCAGATCCTTGCGCGCATTCCCCGCGACCGAACCGCCCTCTTTGGCCGCAACGCGGTTCTCGTCAAATCCTTGCGCATCCTTGCGGCGAGCAATCTCCGTCGTGCTGGCCTCACCCAGCATGGTGAAGATCAATTCCAGATCGGTCATGTGGTCGCGCAGATTGTTGCCGGTCTTGACCTTGTCGAGAGACTTCAAGCGACGATGTGCGCCGGGTGTCACGCCAAAGGTGGCACGGGCGATTTCGGCAGTCAGGATCGCGTATTCCTTGCCTTCTTCAACGCCGCGCGACTTCCATTCGTCGGTCAATTCACCGCGCACAGCGATGGAGCGCAGGCGTTTCTCGATCCAGTCTTTCGGGTAGCCCTTGGCCTGATACAACTCGCGCGCACGGGCGCCGGCCAGTTCCGGATTTTCGATTTCCTTCACCCGCTCATAACCCACCTGCGCCAGCCAGCGCTTGAAGGGTTCGGCCTTGGGTGAGGGGATGGACTGGATGATGCGGAACAGCCCTTCGGTGTTGGCGCAATTGACCCGCTGAATGCCGCCCTCGGTTTCCACCCGAAGGGGGGTGGCAATCTGCCCCCACCCTTTGGCTAACTCCTTGTCGCGACGGCGCAAATCCTTGACATAGCCCTCCGGCTGAACGGAATCGGTGAGCACCGCCACGACGTCGACGATGGCAAACCACCACTCCTCGTTATGCCATGTGCGCCGAATAGAGCGCTCCTGGAAGACGACAATCTTTCCAGCCGGCTCACCTGGCAGTGCGGGTTTACTCATCCCCTACCTCCGTTCGCAATCATCATCTTTGTCCTACTTCTAACCAGCGCATGGTCGACAGCATGGGTCTCTAAAAATGAACACAGCCCCTTAATTGATTGGAAGCAGCATGCCTATGCTGCGGCTCATGGGGTGAGCCAGAAAACCTAATTCATGCTGACCCCATATCGGCGTACTTCAGACAAATGATGTTGCCCCCTTATTGATTGCTTCAATCAGATGCGAACTCAACAACCAAATTGCTTCCATTAAATCTCAGTATTGATCCCCCACGCGAGATACAAAACAACATAGCCCCATCCTGAGTCATCAAAGTACGGCGACAAGCATCGGGCGTTGCCTCAGCAAGCTTAAGCCACTCATTCTTCTCCGCATCAAATCGCAAAAATTCCATGCTTGCGCTAAACAACCCAGCGCTCCATCGGGTTGCGTGCGCGGAATGTTGCGAATTTACGATCAAATCATTAACGGTATAAGGAGGCCTTTCCATTTCGACCCACGTTTTGGCGCGATCAAATGAAACACTTAGCTTGGAAAAAGCGCCCTGATTCCTGAATCCAGTTAGCACGTTACCGCTACTGGATACTCGAAACTGGGATATCGGATGTCCGGGACCAAGTGTTTCCATTCGCATCGTTGCAGTATCGAATTTTTCAACCTCAGAAATGGTATTCAGAAAATATGCATCTTCGATTACTTGCCCCCGAACAGCGAGTGAAAACGCCCACCCGAATGACCACTTTGACTCAATCGATTTAACCATCTGTAGATCAGACAACTTCTCGTCCAGGGCCGAATACAAGCGAACCGACTCAACATCAAGCACCCCAGGGAAACGACTCGGTTTTGCGTGCGCCGCCACGATGAACCAGCGGCCATTATTAGCACGATCAATATCTATAATGACCTCGTTCGCCGGCAATGAATTCAGCAATTTCCAGTCAGCTGCAGAAGATTGTTTAGCCAAGATTTCGCCACGCTGCGTCCCCGCTAGTAGCTGATCCGCTTTGCTAAAAACTGCAGTAACGGGCGATGGCGAACCGGTATCGATAGACGACCATTCGCCCGATGTGGCGCGCATCCGGATTTGGCCGAAGTCAGCTCCAACATAAATCACACCACGCTCATCGGCAACCAACTCCCCAACCGTCGGGAGTGCCGCAACTCTCGAAAGTTGAAGGAAGTCACTAATGCTGACTGCTTCCTTCAGCGCTTTTTTTAATGGCGGCCGATTTACTGAGCGCTCGTATTCCAGAAGCAACTCGACAACAAGACCCAGATTAGGCGATTCAAATGGTTGAGATTGAGCTGGCGGCAATATCTCAGTGCGCCATTGAATCGGAGTTGTGCTGATTAGATATCGCTGATACTCAGTAACGACTCGATTC
>JAUPVD010000167.1 GCA_030917225.1 Pseudomonadota bacterium | reverse complement strand
TTCGGAAAGCTGAATGGCGGCACGCAGACCGGCACCGCCGGCGCCGACGATGACCGCATCGAATTTCCGAACTGGAATACTCACCTTACAGCCTCCACAGAATCTTGACTGCCCAGCCGGCGTAGCCAACCAGTGCAGCAATCGTCGCAATCTCAAGCATCAGGCGCAGACCATCCGGCTTGACGTAGTCCATCCAGATATCCCGCATGCCGATCCACACATGGTAGAAGAGGCTGATGAAGAAAAGGAAGGTCATGAACTGCATGAAGCCATTGGCAAATATCGCGCGCCAGGCTTCGTAGCTGCTGGGGCTCAGAGCACCCAGCGTGACGAGAAGAATGAGGGTGTAGACCGCCATGATCAGCGCGGTAGCGCGCTGAGCGATCCAGTCCTTGAGGCCATAGCCGGCCCCGACAACGATACGATTGATCATAGCAGTACCTTTGCGCTGACGATCACGGCAAGCGTGATGCTCACACCAAAGACGATCCAGCTCGACAGACGAGCCGACTCCAGGTCGATACCCTTGTGCAGGTCAAGCAGGAGGTAACGGATACCGGCGCAGAAGTGGTGCATGTACAGCCAGATCAGACCGAACAGAATGAACTTCACAAGGAAGTTGCTGGTCACTGCTTTTGCAGCTGCATAGGTCTCGGGAGATGCGAGGCTCTGCTGGAACAGCCACAGCAGCACAGGCAGGAGAAGGAAAAGCACGGCACCGCTGATACGGTGCAGGATCGACAGAATGCCGGGTAGCGGCAATCTGATCGACGGAAGGTCCAGATTTTTTGGACGCTTTTTCTTGATAGCAATTTCTGCCATGAACGTCATCCCTCGTGTTACGCGGCTGCTGCCGCTTATTTTGATCCGATCAGAATTTTGGATTATAGCCTAATCGTAAAAACGCTGTTGCGCCAATCCTCCTAGGCCAGCTCGTTAAAGTAATGATGGTTCCGGGTGGCATAAAACCCCCGCCGCCATTCGACCGGCTTGTTGCCATAAGTGAAAGTAACCCGCTCCACCAGCAGCAGAGGACAACCCTCTTCAACCTTGAGCAGATCGGCAACAACACGATCCGCTGCAACTGCGCGCAGACGTTCTTCGGCGCGGATCATGCGCACGCCATAGCGGCTCTCGAACAGATCGTACAAGGATTTGTCGCTCTGCTTCAGAACCTCCAGCGTCAGATCCTGGAACTGTTCACCCGGAAGATATATCTCGTCGAAGACCACCGCATCGTCAGCGAATTTGAGCAGGCGACGCATGATGATGATCGGCGCCCCTGGCTCCAGACCCAGCATGCGCGCGACATCTGCACCCGCCTTGGCGCGGCCGCATTCGAGCGGCACGCTCTGCGACGGCTGCAGCTCGCCCTCGTTGGGCACCAGACGGAGAAAGCGGAAGAAGGAGCGTGGATCGCTGTGGGTCGCGACAAAGGTACCCTTGCCCTGACGCCGGACCAGCAGGTTCTCGGCGGCCATCTCATCGATGGCCTTGCGGACGGTACACTGGCTGACGTGAAAACGGACGGCAAGCTCAGATTCGCTGGGGATGGCATCGCCGGGCTGCCATTCGCCAGCCTCAAGGCTCTTCAGGATCAAATCCTTGATCTGCCGATAAAGCGGACTGAAGGTAGGCGAAGGCGCGGCAGCGCGCGAATGCGAAGACCGATTCATGGGCATAATTGGATCATAAATCAACGAATTCGTCTATTCTAATACTTATATCTTTTATAAGACACAAGATGCCTCATTGACACCTCCCGCGCCCCGGAATATGATCGAAAAGCTTTAGCACTGCACTGACCAAAACAAGGCAGAAGGCGCAAAGCCCTAGGTTTCCATTTATTTCTTGTTCACCGTTTACAACAGGAGCCGCAACATGTCCAAAGCCCCCATGCGCGTCGCCATTACCGGCGCTGCCGGCCAAATCGGTTACAGCCTGCTTTTCCGCATCGCCTCGGGTGAAATGCTCGGTAAAGATCAGCCGGTCATTCTCCAGCTGCTCGACCTGCCCCAGGCCCAACAGGCCGTCAAGGGCGTCATGATGGAACTCGAAGACTGCGCCTTCCCGCTGCTCGCCGGCATGGTCGCCACCGACGATCCGAACGTCGCCTTCAAGGACGCCGACGTCTGCCTGCTGGTCGGTGCCCGTCCGCGCACCAAGGGCATGGAACGTGCCGACCTGCTGACCGCCAACGGCGCCATCTTCACCGTTCAGGGCAAGGCCATTGCCGAGAACGCCAACGAGAACGTCAAGGTTCTGGTCGTGGGCAACCCGTGCAACACCAACGCCTTCATCGCTGCTGCCGCTGCCAAGAAGGTCGGCCGCACCAACCCGAACAACTACCACGGCATGCTGCGACTGGACCACAACCGCGCCCTGTCGCAACTCGCCACCAAGACCGGCCGTCCGGTTTCGTCGCTGAAGAAGCTGGTCGTCTGGGGTAACCACTCGCCGACGATGTATGCCGACTACCGCAACTGCACGTCGAACGGCGACAACGTCAAGACCCTGATCAACGACCATGCCTGGAACAACGACACGTTCCTGCCGACCGTCGGCAAGCGCGGCGCCGCCATCATCGAAGCCCGTGGCCTGTCCTCGGCTGCTTCGGCTGCCAACGCCGCCATCGACCACGTGCGTGACTGGGTGCTCGGCTCCGACGAATGGGTCACCATGGGCGTTCCGTCCGATGGTTCCTACGGCATCCCGGCCGGTATCGTTTACGGCTTCCCCTGCGAGTGCAAGGGTGGTTCGTTCAAGATCATCCAGGGCCTGGAAATCGACGAGTACAGCCGCGAAAAGATGAACTTCACGCTCAAGGAACTCACCGACGAAGCCGAAGCCGTCAAGGACATGCTCTAACCGAGCACTGCTCCAACAAAAAAGGCCGCAGCGAACGCTGCGGCCTTTTTGCTTTCGGCCCTGCGATAGAACTCAAGGTTTGCCGCACTGCGGCAGCATCCTCTGCATCAAGCCATCCTTTCGCGCAAACTGATGCCATAGCGCCGCAAGCAGATGCAAGGCAATCATCGCGATCATCGCATTGCCAAATAATTCGTGGATTTTCTTCACGCTCTTTGCAGCCTCCTTGGTGCCATCGAGAGATACAGGCAAGGGCCACCCGAGCAGACTGACCGGATTGCCGGCAGCGATCAGAATCATGGCACCACTCAACGGCAAGGCCAGCAACAACAGATACAGCAAGCCATGCGCAGAAGCACCCAGGCGCCGCTCCAGACGACCCTTGGCTGCTATCGGCTCCGGCCTGCGGGCCGCAAGCATCCAGAGCACACGAACCGCTGTTGCCAGCAGCACAATGGCGCCAACCTGAAAATGCCATGATCTGACTGCGTCGCGCAGTTCGCTGCCCTTGGGAAACCAGCCCTTCGTTTCGATCAGCAGGATGGCGCCAATGACCAGAATGGCGGACAACCAGTGCAGGCTGATCGCCAGTCCGTTATAGCGAGTTGGTGATAAATTGTTCGTGTTCATTACCCTCTTCCAATATTCCAACGAGTGAATATTCGTGGATTGTGGGGGGGCATGCTTAAAGCGCTCTTAAATTGGCGCACGCGCTAAAATACTTTCCTCTCATTATTCATGCACAGGCGCAGCCATGCACCGACGCCACCCCGGCACCGTCCTCTTCTCTGGTGAAAAGCCCTTTCCGATGCTGCCCGCCGTCGACCACTACGCCGGTGCTGAAAAGCTGATAAAAAAGGCCATGCAGTTGCAGCGCGAGTTGGGCGAGCAGGCTGGCGGCCCGATCTTCGACATCACCTGCGATTGCGAAGATGGCGCCCGCGCGGGTGCCGAGAAAGAGCATGCAGAGATGTGCGCAGCGCTGATCATGAGCGCCGAAAACATCCACAATCGTGTCGCTGCACGCATTCATGACATCACGCATGAGCACTGGCAGCAGGACCTTGAAATCCTGATCGGCGGTGCCGGTCGCCGCCTGCCCTTCATCACCCTGCCCAAGCCACGCAGTGCCGCCGATGTAGTCCGTCAGATTGCCGAACTGAGGCGCATCGAAAAAGCGTCGGGCGTCGGCCGTGAAATCCCGGTACACGTGCTGATCGAAACCCACGGCGCCCTGCGCGAGGTATGGCAGATCGCCGCCCTGCCCGGTGTCGAATCCCTCGATTTCGGGTTGATGGATTTCGTTTCCGGCCATCACGGCGCTATCCCCGGCAGCGCGATGAAAAGTCCCGGCCAGTTCGAGCATCCACTGGTCAGCCGCGCAAAATGTGAAATCACCGCTGCAGCCCTTGCCAACGGGGTCGTGCCTTCGCACAACGTCACGACCGAACTCAACGATCCCGACATGATCCGCAGCGATGCGCTGCGTGCGCGGCTCGAATTCGGCTACCTGCGCATGTGGAGCATCCACCCCAACCAGATCCTGCCCATCGTCGAAGCCATGCGCCCCGACTTTTCAGAGGCGCAGGCTGCCGGCGAAATTCTCGTTGCCGCGCAGGATGCCGACTGGGGACCGATCCGCCATGATGGCAAGCTGCACGACCGGGCCTCCTACCGTTACTACTGGGAGCTACTGCAGCGCGCTCACACCACCGGCACGAAATTGCCTGCGGAGGCCAGCACCCGCTTCTTTTCGTGAAACCGGGCTTGGCTTGCCGCCCTGTGCGGGCTATGCTGCACGGATACTAGCACCACGAACTTATCGAAGGAGACCTGCATGCGCACTACTCTCATTGCCACCTCCCTGCTGCTCGCAGCAGGCATCGCCACAGCAGCAGACGCACCTGCCCGCAAATCCGGACTCTGGGAAGTCACCAACAACATGAGCGGCCCGCACCCGATGACGACCACCATGCAACAGTGCGTCGATGAGAAGACCGACAAGCTGACGGAGCAAACGGGCCAGCGTGAGGCGCAACAGAACTGTTCCAAGAACGAGGTCTCCCGTTCAGGCGGCAAGGTGATCTCGGATTCCGTCTGCAAGTTCGATGGCACCACGGCCACCACACATGCCGAGTTCAGCGGTGACTTCGGCAGCAACTATCGCGGCGATATCAAGACCACCTACAACCCACCGATGCACGGCATGAAGGAATCGCAGATGGTGATCACCGCCAAATGGCTCGGCCCCTGCAAGGCCGGCATGAAACCCGGCGATGTGATGATGCAGGGCATTCCCGGGATGCCGGCCGGCATGAAGTTCAACCCGGCCGACATGCAAAAGCAGATGCGCTGAGACCAGTAACACGAACGAAAAGGGCCGCGATTGCGGCCCTTTCGCTTTCTGTCAGTCGGCAAACTTCGGCGGACGCCGCTCTTTCGCCGCCACCATGGCTTCGTTGAGATCAGCCGACATCAGCATCGCCGCATTCCACGTTGCGATGTAGTTGAGGCCATCGACCACCGAATGATCGCGACCGTAGTTCAACATTTCCTTTGTTCCGCGAATGGCCAGCGGCGACTTTGCCGCAATCGCCTGCGCAATCTGCATCACCCCCGCCGCAAGCTCGTCCGGCGAAGCAAAGACACGATTGACCAAGCCAATCGTCGCCGCCTCATCCGCCTCAATGTTCCGGCCGGTATAGGCCAGCTCGCGCGCCACCCCCTCCGGCACGATGCGCGGCAGTCGTTGCAGCGTACCGACATCGGCCGTCATGCCAACATCTACCTCTCGTACCGAAAACAGCGCATCGGCAGAGGCATAGCGCATGTCGCAACAGGT
>JAUPVD010000166.1 GCA_030917225.1 Pseudomonadota bacterium | reverse complement strand
TGCACTCGTGCGCCGGAGGCCAGCGGCCTGATGGCGCCGACGTCGCCTCTCTGCCGTGACCCTGGGCTGTCCTGCTGCGGTCGACCGCAAGAAACACCCGAAAGTGGACGAAAAAATTGGTCAATCGCGCCTTTCCAGGAAACGTGGCCTTGATCCTGAATCCGTGTTCATTTGTCATAGGAGCCTCTTGCAAAAGTCGGCCGAATTTTTCTGACGGCCCCGCAGTAAGCCAAAGCACGCATACCAATGGGGTCCTACGCTGAACTTTCAAAAATACAATCGAGCGCGCTGCAGATGCCTTGGTGGCGATTCGTGCCTTTGCTAATAATTGACTCTTCGTAACAGCCACACCCAGTTGCCTAAAATGGCGGCGAAATTCATCATAATCCGCCTAAATTTTAGGCGGTTTTTCCAAAAATAGTTTTGCAAGAAGCTCGTTTGACAAGCGGGAAGCAACATTCACTTATTCCTCAATGAATCCGCTACGAAAACAGAAGGTGGTGTCGCTAGCCGGATGCTCCCGGTGCGAATTCCGGCGCAAGTTGGACACTGATTCCAGCCGAAGCTGGACAGTGATTCCAAGGCAAGCTGGACACTGATTCCAGCGCAAGCTGGACAGCCTGAAGTCATAACGTAGGACGCGGGATAACCGTGGCACCCTCGGCGATTTTGCTGAGGACCACATGGCCTATAGCAGGTTATCCATGCGCAAGATTTTTGAAGTGTTACGGCTGTCCGTTGCGGACGGTCGCAGCCACCGCGAGATTGCCCGGGCAATCATCGCCTCGCCGACCACGGTAGGGGAGATTCTCCGTCGGGCGAAACTGGCCGGATTGACCTATCCGCTGCCGTCTGGCCTGTCTGAAGCCGCTGTCGAAGCACTGCTTTACCCGCCGTCGGCGCCATCGAGGGCTCTGCGACCTGAGCCTGACTGGGCCGGCGTGCATCGGGAACTGCGCCGGAAAGGCGTGGCGCTCGACCTGCTCTGGCAGGAGTACAAAGGCGAGCACCCGGACGGTTATCAATACAGCAGCTTCTGCGACCATTACCGGGCCTGGGCTGGCCGGTTGTCGGTCAGCCTGCGCCAGACGCATGTCCCCGGCGAGAAACTGTTTGTCGATTACGCCGGCCCGACCGTGCCGGTCACCGACCCGCTGACCGGTTAAATCCGGCAGGCCGCCGTCTTCGTCGCCGTTCTCGGCGCCTCGAATTACACCTACTGCGACGCCACCTGGAGTCAGACGCTGCCGGACTGGACGGCCAGCCATGTTCGCGCCTTCGAATTCTTCGGCGGCGTGCCGGCCTTGCTGGTCCCCGACAATCTGAAGAGTGGCGTCAACAAGGCCTGCCATTACGACCCCGAGCTCAACCCCAGCTATCGTGACCTGGCCGTCCATTACGCCACCGCCGTCCTGCCAGCCCGGCCGTATCGCCCGAAAGACAAGGCCAAGGTGGAAGCCGGTGTCCTGCTCGTCGAGCGCTGGGTCCTTGCCCGCCTGCGGCATCAGCGATTCTTCAGCCTCGGTGAGCTCAATCGGCACATTGCCGAACTGATGCTGGCCCTGAATCGCCGCCCCTTCAAGAAACTGCCGGGGTCACGGGAAAGCGCCTTTACCGACTTGGACCGCCCGGCGTTACGCCCCTTGCCGGAAACGCGTTACGAATTCGCTGAATGGAAGGTCGCGACGGTCGGCATCGACTATCACGTTGAGTTCGACCACCATTACTACTCGGTGCCCTACCGTTTCGCCCGGCAGAAAGTGGATGTCCGCGCCACCCGCACGACGGTCGAGCTGTTTCATCGCGGGAGCCGCATCGCCAGCCATCTGCGCAGTGCCCTTCGCGGCCGGCACACGACGGTGGATGCGCACATGACCCCGGCCCATCAAGCCGTTCAGGGCTGGAATGCGCCGCGGTTGATGGACTGGGCCGGGCGTATCGGTCCGCACGTCAAAGCGGTCATCGAACACGTCCTGCATCAGCGCCGCCATCCGCAGCAGGGCTACCGCAGTTGCCTGGGCATTCTGCGCCTCTCCAGGACTTACGGTGAAAGCCGTCTGGAGGCGGCCTGCGCGCGGGCCATCGACATCAACGCGCTGTCCTACGGCAGCCTGAAATCCATCTTGAAGCATGGCCTGGACATCAAGCACCTGACGGCGCCCGCCCAGACCAGCCTTCCCCTGGAGCACGCCAATGTGCGTGGTCCGCATTACTACCACTGACCTGAAAGGAAATACCCGTGCTCCATCACCCGACCGTCGAGCAACTGCATCAGCTCCGCCTGAGCGGCATGGCCAAGGCTTTGGCCAGCCAGGCCCAGCAGGCCGACATCAACCAATTGTCGTTCGAGGAACGCCTGGGCCTGCTCATTGACAGCGAACGGGCCGAGCGCGAATCCCGCCAGAACGCCGCCCGCCTGAAACGGGCCAGGCTGAAACAGGCGGCAACACCGGAGGATGTCGATTTCCGCCATCCGCGCGGCCTTGACCGGGCCTTGTTCGCGCGCCTGATGACCGGGCGCTGGGTCGGCGACCACCAGAATGTGCTGATTTGCGGACCGACCGGCGTCGGCAAGACCTTCCTTGCCTGCGCCCTGGCCAATCAGGCGTGTCGGCAGGGGCGTTCTGCCTTCTACGTGCGCTTGCCGCGCCTCTTGCCGGCGCTGGCCATCGGCCGGGCCGATGGCAGCTACGCCAGGACGCTGGCACAGTTGGCCAAGACCGACGTGCTGGTGATTGATGATTGGGGGCTGGCGCCACTGACCGATGAAAGTCGCCGTGACCTGCTTGAAATCTTTGATGACCGGCACGGCACACGGGCAACCATCATCACCAGCCAGTTACCCGTCAAGCATTGGCACGAAGCCATCGGCGACCCGACATTAGCGGATGCGATTCTCGACCGCCTGGTGCATCAGGCGCATAGCCTCAACCTGGACGGCGAATCGCTGCGCAAAAAAGGGAAACCCGTATGGCCCGAGGCCACCCCGTGAACCGCAGCGCGTACTCACCGAGTTACCCACCGCCGGCCGCCAGCCAGCCTGCTATAGAGGGAGCGCAGTCTGGCGGCCGGCCGTGGATAACTCTACATGGCGCGACAAAAACTTGACCCCCATGACATCAACAGAGTAAAAACCCAAAACCCCGCGTCGCCACGCTCCGACTGTCCAGCTTGCTCTGGAATGCGTGTCCAGCTTGGCGTGGAATCAGTGTCCAGCTTCGCCGGAATACGCACCAGTTCGACATCGAACTCGTGCGGCGTCAGATAAAACTGCGCCGAGCTGCTGGCGAAGGCGTACAGCTCGACTTCCTGCAAAGGGTTCTGGCTCATTTCAGGCGG
>JAUPVD010000165.1 GCA_030917225.1 Pseudomonadota bacterium | reverse complement strand
TACAAGGTTCCGGCCCGTAAATGCAGTTTTCCACTAGCAAGGTACACGCATGCCCCAACTCCGCTCCAAAACCTCCACTGCAGGCCGCAATATGGCCGGTGCCCGCGCCCTGTGGCGCGCCACCGGCATGAAGGACGGCGATTTTGGCAAGCCGATCATTGCCGTGGTCAATTCCTTCACTCAGTTCGTGCCCGGCCATGTGCACCTGAAGGACCTGGGGCAACTGGTGGCGCGCGAGATCGAGGCTGCCGGTGGCATCGCCAAGGAGTTCGACACCATCGCCATCGACGACGGCATCGCCATGGGCCATGCCGGCATGCTCTATTCGCTGCCCTCGCGCGACCTGATCGCCGATTCGGTCGAATACATGTGCAACGCGCACTGCGCCGATGCCATGGTCTGCATCTCGAACTGCGACAAGATCACCCCTGGCATGCTGATGGCCGCCATGCGCCTGAACATCCCGGCGATCTTCGTTTCTGGCGGCCCGATGGAGGCTGGCAAGGTGAACTGGGGCGGCAAGACCATCGCCGTCGATCTGATCGATGCCATGATCAAGGCCGGCGACAGTAGCTGCTCCGATGAGGAAGTCGATAACATCGAGCGCTCTGCCTGCCCGACCTGTGGTTCGTGCTCCGGCATGTTTACCGCCAACTCGATGAACTGCCTGACCGAGGCGCTGGGGTTGTCGTTGCCGGGCAACGGTACGGTGGTCGCAACACACTCCGATCGCAAGGAACTGTTCCTCAAGGCCGGTCGTACCGCTGTCGAGATGTGCCGCCGCTGGTATGAACAGGATGATGCTTCCGTGTTGCCGCGCTCGATTGCGACCAAGGCCGCCTTCGAGAACGCCATGGCGCTCGACGTGGCCATGGGCGGCTCGACCAACACCGTGCTGCATATCCTGGCTGCAGCGCAGGAAGCCGGTGTCGACTTCACGATGAAGGACATCGACGCCATCTCGCGCAAGGTGCCGTGCCTGGCCAAGGTCGCGCCGGCTACACAGGATTACCACATTGAGGACGTGCACCGCGCCGGCGGCATCATGGGTATCCTCGGCGAGCTTGATCGCGCCGGGCTGATCCACCGCAACCAGCCGACGGTCTACATGAAGACGCTCGGCGAAGCCATCGACCGTTGGGACGTGATCCGCGAACACGATGTGAAGATCCACGAATTCTTCATGGCCGCTCCGGGCGGTATCCCGACCCAGACAGCCTTCTCGCAGAGCCGCCGTTATCCGGAACTCGATCTCGACCGTACCCACGGCTGCATCCGCAACAAGGCCAACGCCTATACGCAGGAAGGCGGTTTGGCGGTGCTCTACGGCAACATCGCGCTCGATGGCTGTATCGTCAAGACGGCAGGGGTCGATGAAGAAAACTGGATTTTCACCGGCAAGGCGCGGGTATACGAAAGCCAGGACGATGCGGTCGCTGGCATCCTCGGTGGCGATGTCGTTGCCGGCGACGTCGTCATCGTCCGCTACGAAGGCCCGAAGGGCGGCCCCGGCATGCAGGAAATGCTCTACCCGACCTCGTACCTGAAGTCGCGCGGGTTGGGCAAGGACTGCGCGCTGCTCACCGACGGCCGTTTTTCCGGCGGCACCTCCGGGCTTTCAATTGGTCACGCTTCGCCGGAAGCGGCCGACGGCGGCGCCATTGGCCTGGTCGAGAACGGCGATACGATCGAGATCGACATCCCCAAGCGCCGCATTCATCTCGCCATCTCGGATGCCGAGTTGGCCAAGCGCCGTGCCGCCATGGACGCCAGGGGCGACCAGGCCTGGCAGCCGGAAAACCGGGAGCGGGTCGTGTCGGCAGCGCTGCAGGCCTATGCGCTGATGACCACGTCGGCCGACAAGGGCGCGGTGCGCGACGTGAGCCAGATCCAGCGCAAGAAGTGATGCAGTGACCCTCGCCACCTGGCTCGGTTTCTTTGTCGCGGCAATCGTGATTGCCGTCAGTCCCGGGCCGGGGGCGGTGGCCAGCATGAGCAGCGGTGCACGCCACGGCTACTGGCCGACATTGACGCTGATTGCCGGCCTGCAATGCGCGCTGTTGCTGCAACTGCTGGTCGTTGCAGTGGGACTGGGCGCTGTGCTGGCTGCATCCGAGACTGCTTTTGGCGTACTCAAGCTGCTCGGGGCCGCCTATCTCGTCTGGCTGGGCGTGCAGAAATGGTGGGCGCTGCCAGTGGCGCCGGATGCCGGGCAGACACTGTCTGCGCGCCGCGGGCTGTTCCTGCAGGGCCTGCTGGTCAACCTCACCAATCCGAAAGCGCTGGTCTTCATTGTCGCGCTGGTGCCGCCGTTCATCGATGCATCGGCGCCTCAACTGCCGCAGTATCTGCTGATCGCGGCAACGCTGTGCGCTACCGACATTGTCGTCATGTCGGTGTATGCGCTGGCGGCGGCGCGCCTCGGTCGCTGGCTGCACGACCCGCGAGCGTTGCGGGCGCAAAACCGCTTTTTTGGGGGGCTGTTCGCCTTTGCCGGGGCGGCACTGGCCTTTTCTTCCCGGCCGCACTGAACATTCGTCCGTCGCCGGCTTGCTTGTGTCAACGCGTGCTGCGGTCCGTGCGTTGATTGCCAAACGCCCGTCTCGTGCCTGGAATTTTTGATGCACATGGTTTCCAAGCAAAAAAATGTGTCATAAGATGCGCGTTCCGAACCAATTATTCAACTGCATAACGGAGCGAGAGAGATGAAACTGATTACCGTATCGCTGCTGGCCGCTGCCGGCATCCTGTCTGCCGGTGTTGCCCAGGCTGATGAAGCACTGGCCAAGGCCAAGAACTGCATGAGCTGCCACAACGTCGACAAGAAGGTTGTTGGCCCGGCCTACAAGGAAGTCGCCAAGAAGTACGCCGGTCAGGCGGGCGCCGACAAGAAGCTGGCCGAGACCGTGATCAAGGGCGGCAAGGGCAACTGGGGTGCCGTGCCGATGCCGCCGAACAAGGTTACGCCGGAAGAAGCCGACAAGCTGGTGAAGTGGATTCTCAGCCAGAAGTGATCTTCGGCATCGCCTGAAAAAGCCGGCTTCGTGCCGGCTTTTTTATTGGCCGAATTTGCACGGGTTTTGTATTGACAAGCCCTGTGGTGGTGGGGAGAATCATTCGCTTTCGTGCCGTACCGGATTTATCCCTCGCTAAAACAACACGGAGACCTGTCCATGAAATTTTCTCGCTTCCCCGGCATTACCCTCGCCCTCGCGGCTTCCATTGCCCTGATTGGCTGCGGCCAGAAGGAAGAGCCGAAGCCTCAGGCCGCCGCGCCGGCGCCTGCCGCTGCGCCGGTTACGCCGCCCCCGCCCCCGCCAAAGCCGGAAGTGACCGTGAAGCTGGGCCATGTTGCCCCGATGACCGGCCCACAGGCACACCTCGGCAAGGACAACGAGAACGGCGCCAAGCTGGCGATCGAGGAGTTGAATGCGCAGAATCTGGAAATCGGTGGTGCAAAGATCAAGTTCGAGCTGCTGGCAGAAGATGACGGTGCCGATCCGAAGCAGGGCACCATCGTTGCCCAGAAGCTGGTCGATGCCAAGGTCAACGGTGTCATTGGTCACCTGAACTCGGGCACTACCATCCCGGCCTCCAAGCTGTACTCCGATGCCGGCATTCCGCAGATTTCGCCGTCGGCGACCAACCCCAAGTACACGCAGCAGGGCTTCAAGACCGCCTTCCGCGTGATGGCCAACGACATCCAGCAGGGCAAGGTGCTTGGCGAATTCTCCGCCAAGCAGGGCGCCAAGACCGTGGCCATCGTCGACGACCGTACGGCCTACGGCCAGGGTCTGGCCGATGAGTTCAAGAAGGCCGCCGAAGCTGCCGGCCTGAAGGTTGTCGCCACCGAATACACCAATGACAAGGCCACCGACTTCAAGGCCATCCTGACCAAGATCAAGTCGAAGAAGCCGGATCTGGTCTTCTACGGCGGCATGGACGCCCAGGGCGGCCCGATGGCCAAGCAGATGAAGGAACTCGGCCTCAAGGCCAAATTCCTTGGCGGCGACGGCGTTTGTACGCCTGAGTTCATGAAGCTTGGCGGTGCAGCGACCGAAGGCCACTACTGCTCGATGCCTGGCGTGCCGCTCGAGAAGATGGCCAAGGGGCCGGCATTCAAGGAAACCTTCACCAAGAAGTTCAACGCCGAGATCCAGCTCTACGCACCGAACGTCTACGATGCGGTGATGGTCATGGCCGATTCGATGAAGCGCGCCAACTCGGTTGATCCGGCCAAGTACCTCGAAGCGGTCGGCAAGACCAGCTATGAAGGCGTGACTGCCAAGATCGAGTTTGATGACAAGGGCGACCTGAAGGGCGGCGCCATCTCGATCTATCAGTACAAGGGCGGCAAGCTCGAGTATGTGGAGACCCTGGGCGGCGGTGTGGTCGCAGCCGTGAAGGAAGCTGCTGCAGCAACTGGCGAAGCTGCCAAGGCTGTCGCTGGTGCAGCGGCAGATGCCACCAAGGACGGTGCCAAGGCCGTGACGGAGGCAGCCAAGGACGGCACCAAGGCGGCAGCAGAAGCCGTGAAGGGTGCGGCCGACGCAACCAAGGCGGCCGTCGAGAAGAAGTAAGCGGGCGGGGTATAATTCGCCCCTTGACGAGGAAAACGGCGCCTGATGGCGCCGTTTTCATATCCCAGTAGCCAATACCTTTGCCCAATCGAGCAGCATGGACATCTTTCTCCAGCAGATCATCAACGGCCTCGTGCAGGGCTCGATCTACGCCATGGTCGCGCTCGGCTATACCATGGTCTACGGCATCATGGGCCTGATCAACTTCGCGCATGGCGAAGTGGTGATGATCGGTACCCTGGTGGCAATCACAGTGGTCACCTTCCTGCTCAAGCTGGGGCTGCCCGTCTGGCTGGCGGGTGGGCTGGGCATTGTTGCGGCTACCGCTGCGTGCATGCTGCTTGGCTGGAGCCTTGAGCGCGTCGCCTACCGACCCTTGCGCAATGCGCCGCGGTTGACGCCGCTGATTACCGCCATCGGCATGTCGATCGTGCTGCAGAATCTGGCGATGATGATCTGGGGGCGCAACTACATGACCTTTCCGCCGCTGGTCGAGAAGACCCAGTTCGAAGTCGGTGGTGCTGCATTCACCAGTGTCCAGATCATGATCGTGCTGGTCTCGGCCATCTCGATGGGCGGGCTGCTGTTTCTGGTCTATCGCACCAAGCTCGGCATGGCCATGCGCGCCACCGCGCAGAATCCCTCGGTGGCCGGCCTGATGGGGGTGAACGCCAACCGCGTCATTTCCTCGGCCTTCGTTATCGGCTCCGCGCTCGGTGCAGTCGCCGGCGTCATGGTCGGCACCTATTACGAAATCGCGCACTACCAGATGGGCTTCATGCTCGGCCTCAAGGCCTTCACCGCAGCGGTTCTTGGCGGCATCGGCAATCTGGCCGGTGCCATGGCCGGCGGTGTCCTGCTCGGGCTGATCGAGGCGCTGGGCGCCGGCTATATCGGCGATCTGACCGGCGGCTTCCTCGGCAGTCACTATCAGGATATCTTCGCTTTCGTCGTGCTCATCTTCGTACTGATGTTCCGCCCCTCCGGGCTGTTTGGTGAGAAAACGGGAGATCGTGCATGAACCCGCTGCTTGGCTCCCTGCCGATGCGCAAGACGCTCCTCGGCGTGCTCGCCGCCGCTGCCCTGCTGATCCTGCCTTTCGTTGCCGCCCTCGGCGGCCAGGCTTGGGTGCGCATCGTCGATTTTGCGATTCTTTACGTCTTCCTGGCGCTCGGCTTGAACATCGTCGTCGGTTTTGCCGGCCTGCTTGACCTTGGCTACATCGCCTTCTACGCAGTTGGCGCCTATCTGTGGGCGTTGCTGGCCAGCCCGCATTTCGGCATCCACCTGCCGTTCTGGGTGATCCTGCCGCTGGGCGCCATCGTCGCCTGCTTCTTCGGGGTCATCCTCGGTGCGCCGACGCTCAAGCTGCGCGGCGATTACCTGGCCATCGTCACCCTCGGCTTTGGTGAGATCGTGCGCATCTTCATGAATAACCTGAATGCGCCGATCAACATCACCAACGGCCCACAGGGCATCAACATGATCGACCCGGTGGCGATCGGGGGCTTCAAGTTCAGTGCGCCAAGCACGATTTTCGGTATCACCTTCAGCGGGCCACAGAAGTATTACTACTTGTTGCTGCTGCTGGTGCTGGCCGTCATCCTGGTCAATTACCGCTTGCAGCATTCGCGCATCGGCCGCGCTTGGCAGGCCATCCGCGAGGATGAAATCGCCGCCAAGGCGATCGGCATCAACACCCGCAACATGAAGCTGCTGGCCTTCGCCATGGGGGCTTCCTTCGGCGGCATCGCCGGTGGCATCTTTGCCGCCATGCAGGGTTTCGTCTCACCGGAAAGTTTCTCGCTGATCGAGTCGGTGATGATCCTGGCCATGGTGGTGCTCGGCGGCATGGGGCATATCCCCGGCGTCATTCTCGGTGCTGTGCTGCTGACCATCCTGCCGGAGCTGCTGCGCTACGCCGTGGTTCCTGTACAGAAAGCCCTGTTCGGCGAAGTGCTGGCTGACCCGGAAAGCCTGCGCATGCTGATTTTCGGTCTGGCGCTGGTGTTGGTCATGCGTTTCAAACCAGCGGGGCTGTGGCCATCGCCGGATCGTCGTCGCGAACTTGCGGAGAAGGCGCGATGAGTGTGATGGATGTAGCGAAAGAAGTGTTGCTCGAAGCCCAGGCCGTCGCCAAGCACTTCGGCGGCGTCAAGGCCCTGCGCGATGTGTCGCTGACCATCCGCAAGGGTGAGATCTATGGCCTGATCGGCCCGAACGGTGCCGGCAAGACCACCTTCTTCAACTGCATGACCGGGCTGTACATTCCCGACGGCGGCGGTTTTGTCTTCGACGGCGCGCCGCTCAAGGCCAATGCGCCACATCAGGCGGCCGAGCGCGGTATTGCGCGTACCTTCCAGAACATCCGCCTGTTCGGCAACATGTCGGCGCTGGACAACGTCATGGTCGGCTGCCATGTGCGTACCCGCAAGGGGGTGTTCGGCGCCGTGCTGCGTGATCGCAGTACCCGCGAGGAAGAGGCTGCAATTCGCCGTCGCGCCGAAGAACTGCTGCATTATGTCGGCGTCGAGGACCGTGCCGAGGATCTGGCCAAGAACCTTTCCTACGGCGACCAGCGTCGCCTCGAAATCGCCCGCGCGCTGGCCACCGACCCAAAGCTGCTGTGCCTCGATGAACCGGCGGCCGGCATGAATGGCACCGAAACCGAGGAGCTGCGCGTGCTGATCGAAGGCATCCGCGACGACGGCATCACCATCCTGCTCATCGAACACGACGTCAAACTGGTCATGGGGCTGTGTGACCGCGTGGCGGTGCTCGATTACGGCGCGCTGATCATCGAGGATGTGCCCGCTGTGGTGCAACACGATCCGCGCGTCATCGAAGCCTACATCGGGGTGGCGGCATGAACGAACCCCTGCTCATCGTCGAAGGCCTGCGTGTCACCTACGGCGGCATCCAGGCCGTGCGCGGCATTACCTTTCACATCAACCCTGGCGAGATGGTGGCGCTGATCGGGGCCAATGGCGCCGGCAAGACCAGCACCCTCAGGGCGTTGTCACGCATGCTGGATGCTGCCGGCGGCAGCATCCGTTACCAGGGCAAGGAGATCAACAAGCTACCGCCGCATCACCTGGTGCGTGAAGGTATTGCGCTGGTCCCCGAAGGGCGCGGCGTGTTTCCGCGTTTGACGATTACCGAAAATCTGTCCATGGGTGCTTTCACCCGCAACGACAAGGCCGTGATCGAGAGCGATCTCGAGCATGTGTTTGGCCTGTTTCCCCGCCTCAAGGAGCGGGAGAAGCAACTGGCCGGCACGCTTTCCGGCGGTGAGCAGCAGATGCTGGCTATCGGCCGGGCGCTGATGAGTCGGCCAAAGTTGCTGCTGCTCGACGAGCCGTCGATGGGGTTGGCGCCGATCATGGTGCAGAAGATTTTTGAAGTGATCCGTACAGTGGCGTCAGAAGGCATGACCATTCTGCTCATCGAGCAGAATGCCAAGCTGGCGCTGGAAACCAGCCAGCGCGGGTATGTCATGGAAAGCGGCGAGATCACGCTGACTGACGATGCGGCGGCCTTGCTGCACAACCCGAAGGTGCGCGAGGCCTATCTTGGCGAGTAGGTGAGCAGGTGGACAAGTACAAAGCAGAACGGCGCCCGAGGGCGCCGTTCTGCTTTCCAGACGGAACTACTGTCGAATCAATTTTCCATAGCGTCAGCAAAGGCCAGTGCCACCAGTTGTGCGTGATTGACCTGATCTCCTGTCAGCCCAAGCATGCCCGCCTGCTCCGCCAGCGCAGCACCATCACCGTTTTCGCAGGCCAGCGCCAGATCGAGGAAGGGGGCGTAAAGCCCGCCACGGCCGAGCAGCGCTTCGATGATCGGCTCGGGCAGGTGCATTGATTCCATGGCCTGTTCCATCGTCACGCCGAGCAGCAGGTCGAGCATCGAAAAAGCACCGGTGATGAACAGGTTGTCGTACTCGGATCTGTCGACCAGCCCGTGGCCGAGCTGTTCCATCAGCCGGGCTCGGGTCAGCGCGGTATGCATCAGCGTTGGCGCCATCGGGTCCTTGCTGGCGGTGACAAGCAGCAGTGACAACCATTTGTTCAGCTTGTCGTAGCCGAGGATGGTGACCGCGTGTTTGAACGACTGCACCTCGCAGGAGAGGCCGAAACCCGCCGAGTTGATGTAGCGCAGCAGCTTGTAGGACAGCGCCACGTCCTGCTTCAGTGCAGCTTCGATCTGGCTGACATCGACATTGTTTCGCACCAGATTGAGCACGCGGACAATGTGCGCCTGGCTGGCGTTGAGCTGCTTCGCCGGCGCGCTTGCCGGCTGTTTGACAAACCAGCCGGCCGCAGCGCTCATGCCGGCATCCATGCAGGCCTTGAACTCCTGCTGGCTGTCGACATTGAATGCGATGGGGATGCCAAAGGACTGTGTCTTGGCGAGCAGCGCCTTGAGTTGGGCAGGCGAAAAACTGGTGGTGTCGAAGCCGACAAAACGGAAGGTGGCGCCACTGCCGAAGGCCTGTGCTGCCTGGGCATCGAAGTCGTAGCACAGCGACAGGTTGGCCTCTTTCAGCGCGGCAACGAATTCTGCCGTATGGTCGGTACAGAACGGCGTGCCGGGCAGTTCAAAGGTGACGTTGGCCGGGGCGATCCAGTCGAGCAGCCCCATGTCGCCGCCGACAGTGTCGAAATTGACGAAGATGCTGCGTTCGCTCTGCGGCCAGAATTCGGTCAGCTTGTTGAGGGCGTCCACGACTGCTTCGGAAGTCTCACCGTTACTGGCGTGCAGGCGCAGCCGGGTGGCGATGATCTTGCCCTGGCGGTTGATCAGTGGCTGGCGGGTGATAAAAAGACTCATCGTGGATTTCCTGGGCTTGTCACTTGTCGTTGGCGAAATCGAACGAATCGGCAAAGAATTCGTTTTCCGGAAGCTTACACCCGTCGCGGAAATCGCGCTTCGCGGCGGCAATCATCGCTGGCGACCCGCAGGCGTATACCTGATGGCCGGAAAGATCCGGGAAGTCAGCCATGACCGCCCGATGCACAAAGCCGCTGCGGCCGCTCCAGCAATCGCTTGCCGTCGGTTCGGCAAGCACCGGCACGAAGCGGATGCCGGCGTGTGCCTTGGCCCAGCCCTCGGCGACTTCCATCTGATACAGGTCGACGAGGCTTCGGCCACCCCAATAGACGGTGATCGGCCGGTCGCAATTCTCGGCGATGGCGTGCTCGACGACTGATTTGATCGGCGCGAACCCTGTGCCGCCAGCCACCATGACCATCGGCTTCTTCGAGTCTTCGCGCAGGAAGAAGGTGCCGTGCGGGCCGTTGAAGCGCAGGATGTCCTTCTCCTTCATCGTGGAGAAAACCTGCTCGGTGAACAGGCCGCCCGACACATGCCGGATGTGCAGTTCGAGAAATTCGTCGTCGTGCGGCGCGTTGGCCAGCGAGAAGCTGCGCCGCTTGCCGTCCTTGAGCAGGATGTCGATGTATTGTCCGGCGAGGAACTGCAGGCGCTCGCTGGCCGGCAGCTTCAGCTTGACGACCATCACATCCGGTGCTGCACGCACCAGCTGCTGCACGCGTGCCGGCAGGGTCTTGACCGGGATGTCCCCGGCCTTGCGGACTTCTCGCGATTCAATGGTCAGGTCGGAGCGCGGCTGGGCGCAGCAGAAGAGGGCGAAACCTTCCGTCCGATCGGCTTCGCTGAGCGCATGGATCTGCGCCTTGCCGTGATCCACCTCGCCGGCCAGCACCTTGCCGCGGCAGGCGCCGCAGGCACCGTCGCGGCAGCCGTAGGGCAGGGTCAGGCCCTGGCGCAGGGCTGCTTCCAGCACGGATTCATCGGCTTCGGCGGCTAGTGTGTGCCCCGAAGGCTGGATGGTGACGGTAAAGCTCATGATTCCCCTTGTCTTCGAATCCTGCGGCCTAACCGCCGTGCCCTGCTGCGAGCGGCATTGGCGGGCGGATACATTGATACAATTCGCCGGTGCAAAAACTATTGATTGTCGGCTGTGGCGATGTTGCCTGGCGGGCGCTCCCCAAACTGCTGCAACGCTTTCGCGTTTACGCATTGCTGCGTGACCCAGAACAGGTGCCGCGCTGGCGTAAAGCGGGCGCCCTGCCCCTGCTTGGCGACCTCGATAACCGTGCCAGCCTGAACCGGCTGGCCGGGCTGGCCGACTGCGTGCTGCATCTCGCGCCGCCGCCGGATCGCGGCACCCGCGACACCCGTACGCACAAGCTGCTGGCGGCATTGGGGCGGGGAAAAAGTCTACCACAGCGACTGATCTACATTAGCACCAGCGGCGTCTATGGCGACTGCCAAGGGGCGATGATCGACGAGACCCGGGCGCCGAATCCGGAGACCGCCCGTGCCGTCCGGCGACTCGATGCCGAGCGCCAGCTGCGGGCCTTCGGTCGCCGGAACAAGGTGCTGGTCGGCATACTGCGTGCGCCGGGAATCTACGCCAGCGATCGCCTGCCGGTGGAGCGCCTGCAGAAAGGTACGCCGGCGCTGGCCGCCGCCGATGACGTCTATACCAACCATATTCATGCCGACGACCTTGCTGCCGCCTGCTGCGCAGCGCTGCAACATGCACGGCCGAACCGTGCCTACAATGTCAGCGACGATTCACAGTTGCAGATGGGCGAATACTTCGATTGCGTGGCTGACACCTTCGGCCTCTCGCGGCCGCAGCGCCTGGCGCGGACGGAAGCCGAGCGCGTGCTGCCGCCGATGCAGCTATCGTTCATGCGTGAGTCTCGCCGGCTGTCGAACCGCCGCCTCAAGGAAGAGCTGCAGCTTCGCCTCGCCTATCCCCGGGTGGAAGAAGGCATCGCCGCTGCATTGAAGGAAAGGAACAAGGAATGCTCGTAATCAAGGCTCTGCACATTTCACTGGTAATCGCCTGGTTCGCCGGCCTCTTCTACCTGCCGCGCATTTTTGTGAACCTCGCCATGGTGCCGGCAGACAGTTTGGCCGAGCGCGAGCGCCTGCTGCTGATGGCCGGCAAGCTCTATCGCTTCATGACGCCGCTCGGCGTGCTGGCAGTAGGCCTCGGCCTCTGGCTATGGCTGGGTTTCGGCTTCGCCGGCGGCTGGCTGCACGCCAAGACGACGCTGGTCGTGCTGCTCATCGGCTACCACCTTTACTGCGGGCAGTTGCTCCGCGCCTTCGTCGCCGGTACCTGCCAGAAGAACCATGTCTGGTTCCGCTGGTTCAACGAAATGCCCGTGCTGGTCATGTTTGCTGTTGTCTTCCTCGTCATTCTGAAGCCTTTCTAAATGCAAAATTTCTTCGCCTCCTGCCCGCGCGGCCTCGAACCGCTCCTTGCCGAGGATCTCGTGGCGGCCGGCGGCCAGCACATCAAGACCGTTCCCGGCGGCGCCACTTTCGCTGGCGACTGGCCAGTCTGCTACGCCGCCAATCTGCATTCGCGCATTGCCGCGCGCATCCTGTGGCGTGTGGCGGCCAAGGGCTACAAGAAGGAGGAGGACATCTACCAGCTGGCGCTGGCGGCCGATTGGCCGAAGTGGTTTCTGCCGACGCAGACGCTGCGTGTCGACGTCACCGCAATCAAGTGTCCGCTGAAGAGCCTGGACTTCATCACGCTGCGCATCAAGGATGCCGTCTGCGACCGCTTCCGCCGCGAGTGCGACATTCGCCCGAGCATCGATACGCGCGAACCGGATGTGCGCGTCCATGCCTTCCTCACCGCCGATGATTGCACGCTGTATGTCGACACCTCGGGCGAGCCACTGTGGCAGCGCGGCCTGCGCCAGAAGACAGTGGATGCGCCGCTTAAGGAAAATCTGGCCGCCGGCATCCTGCACCTGACCGGCTGGCAACCCGGCACGCCGCTGTTCGACCCGATGTGCGGCAGCGGCACCTTCCTGCTCGAAGCCGCGCAGATTGCCCACAACATTGCCCCAGGTAGCCGCCGCAACTTTGCTTTCGAGCGACTGCAGGGTTTTGATGCCAAGGCGTGGCATGCAATGCGAGAGTCTGCGCTGGCGGCAGAAAAGCCGGTGGCCTGGGCACAACTCTACGGCAGCGACATTTCTGCACAAGCCGTGCGTGCCGCCAAAGCCAACCTCGACCGCGCCGG
>JAUPVD010000015.1 GCA_030917225.1 Pseudomonadota bacterium | reverse complement strand
CATGGCGAGTGGTGGTACTGGTACTTCGGCAACGATGGTCGATGGAACCACCGTGACAGTTGCTGCAACGTCGGGCATTCCGGTCGGAACGCTCGCGGGTATCGGGTCTGCAATGCAATCGATTGACGGGTTCACGGCTACTTATGGGGCGACTACTATTTTCGCTCCAGATAATGCTGGCCCGACGCCAGCGACCTGCCGGGTCGAGTATGTGGCTGCAACCGGTGCTGTTACCGCGCTAGTTGGCGGCTGCTAATTTTCCGGATGGGGTTGCGGCCATGTTGGCGCAGCCCCATCGCAGGAAAAAACAACTACGCAAACCAAGTCGGCGTGTGATCGGGCGGATGGCTTGTGTCTGCTGACGAGGCGCCAAATGGAGCAGTTTAGGAGCAGCGCGCGAAACGGATTGTCAGGGTTTACGATCGTCGAACTGGTGGTCGTCATCATGATCCTCGGCATCCTCGCCGCTGTAGCCGGCCCCCGTTTCGTCGGCCGCGGCGCTTTCGATGCCCGCGGCTTTCTCGATCAGGTTGTCGCTGCAGTCCAGTACGCCCGCCAGCAGGCCGTTGCCCAACGGCGACAGGTCTGCGTGGCGGTCACGGTCAATAGCCTCAGCATCACTCGCGCGCCTTTGCCGCCTCCCGGTGGCGCTTGCGACGGCACGGCGCTGACCAACCCGGCGACCGGGGCGGCTTATGCGGTCGCAGCACCGACCGGGGTAACGATTGCCGGCATTGCTGGCACGGCACTTCCCCTGAACCTCGCCTTCGACCAGCTTGGCCGCCCGACGGCAGCTGCATCGCTGCGCATCCAAGGCGAAGACAATCACTGCCTCTCCGTCGAGGCTGAAACCGGCTATGTCCGCACCATCGCCTGCCCCTGAAAGCCTCTGCTTGCGAGCGAAGCGCCAGCGTGGCGTGACGCTGGTCGAGCTGGTCATTGCCATCGTCGTCATCAGCATCGGTGTGGCGGGGGTGACTTCGGCGTTCAACGAGGCGGTGCGCGCCAGTGCCAGCCCCTTCTTCGCCAAGCAGTCGCTGGCAGTGGCCGAAGCCCTGCTTGAAGAAGTGCAGCTTTCCGCCTTCACCTTCTGTCTGCGCAACGACCCCAAATACATCGCCAATCCCGATTTCCAGGCGGCCAGTGCGGCCGACTGCACGGCGGGATTCGTCGAGGCCATGGGGCCGGAGGCGGGCGACGTGCGCCCCTTCGACAATGTGAATGACTACAACGGGCTGGCACTGGCGGCCATCACCGATGTGTCCGGCGCCGCGGTTCCGGGGCTGGCAGGTTATTCGGCCAACATCGCCGTGACTGCCGCAGCACTGTCTACCGTGGCGGCAGGGGAAGCCTTGCGCATTGTCGTTTCCGTGACGGCGCCGAGCGGCGAGGTGTTTGCGCTCGAAGGTTTCCGTACCCGTCATTCACCGAATGCCATGCCATGAGCGCGATACATTCGCCCTCTGCTGAAAACCGGGGTTTCACCCTCGTTGAGATGGTGGTGGTGATCGCCATTACGGCGATCATCGCCGGCATGATCGGGTCTTTTATCCGCTGGCCGGTGAATGCCTATTTCGACACCGAGCGCCGGGCGCGGCTGACCGAGGCGGCCGATACCGCGCTGCGCCGCATTTCCCGCGATCTGCGCACTGCCTTGCCGAACAGCGTGCGGGTGGTGGCGGTGGGCGCTACCACGTATCTGGAGTTCATTCCGACGGTTGGCGGCGGCCGCTATCGCAACTACCCCACTGCCGCTGGCGCGGGCAACTCGCTCGATTTCAACGCCGCCGATGCCAGCTTCGACGTGGTCGGCCCGGTGCCGGTCTACGCCGCAGGCAATTCGGTGGTGATCTACAACATGGGGCCGGGCACCTTCTCCGATGCCTACGCCGGCACCAACCGTGCGGCCGTGACCTCTGCGAATGCCACCATGCCGGCGGCGCCGCTGGCGTTCAGTACGGATGCGGCGCCACACACGATCACGCTGGCGGCGGCAACACTATTTCCCTCCACTTCGCCGTCGTCGCTGTTCCAGATTGTTGGCACGCCAGTGACCTATGCCTGCACGCCGGGCGGCGGCCTGCTGCGCTATGCAGGCTACGCCTTTGCTGCCGCTCAGCCGACGCCACCGGCCGTTGTTCCGGCCGCGCTGGTCAACGGCGTCACCGCCTGTACCATTGACTATGACCCGGTGGTGGCGCGCGTGCGCACCGCGCTGGTGACGCTGACCATTGATCTGGCCGAACAGGGGGAAACGATCCGCATGGTGCACCAGATGCATGTGCTGAATACGCCATGAGCCCTCGAACCTGCTCCCCTCCGTCGTCCCGTGATCGCGGCTTTGCCCTGGTCTCGGCGATCTTTCTGATCGTCATCCTGGCAGCACTGGCCGGTTTCATCGTCGTTGTGTCCACCCATCAGCAGGCGGGACATACGGCCGACATCCAGGGTTCGCGCGCCTATCAGGCGGCACGGGCCGGCGTCGAGTGGGGCATCTACAATTTCAAGCGGAACAATGCCTGCGCTGCCGGAACTTCCTTCAACCCCGGTGGCGGGCTGGGAGCTTTTACGGTGACGGTGGATTGCCTGAATGCGGCCGCTGCGCCCAACAACGAAGCGGGAACGGATGTGACCGTGCGCCGTATCGTTGCCACGGCCTGTAACCAGCCGGCAGCCGGCGCCTGTCCGAATGGTGCCCCCGGCGATGGTTATGTCGAGCGGCGGTTGTCGGTGGTGGCCGGGCGATGAGCGCAATCGAGCGTGGAGAGGCGGGTTTGACAATGCGAACACGCGATTTACCAGGAACTGTCCGCTATCTGGCGGTGCTCGCTGTCGCATTGGCCGGCCTGCTTGCGAGCCCGCTGGCAAATGCCCTGACGGCTACTGCCAGCCCGACGTCGTGTCAGAACACGGCGGCTACCGGCACACAGGCGTGGTCGAGCCCGGGGAATGCGGCGTCGAGCAATGACAACTATGCAACGGCAAGCGTCAACGATAACCAGGTTACCAACTACCTCGAGTGCACCGGCTATGGTTTCGCGATCCCGGCGACAGCCACGATTACCGGCATTACCGTCAATGCCGAGAGGAATGCCTCGAATACGCTGGTCAGGGATTCGGCCGTTCGTCTGATCAAGGGCGGAGTGAGGGGCTCCACCGACCGTTCGACAACGACCGACTACACGACCTCCGATGTGGTGGAAGCACATGGCGGTGCAGCAGATCTGTGGGGTACGACCTGGACTCCTGCCGATATCAATGCGGCAAATTTCGGTGTTGCCTTCGCGGCATACAAGAACGGAACAGCGGGTAATGCACGCACGGTCAGTGTCGATCATCTGCAGATCTCGGTTAGCTATACCGTTCCTTTTGTCTGCACGCAGCCTGCCAATACGCCAAGTGGGTTGACGCTAAGCTGCGTCTGCGACACCTTCAGCCGCGCAACGCTGAACCCTTCAACCATCTTCGGTTCGAACTGGATCGTGTCGACCAGCGATTCGACTGGCATCCTGCCGAACATTACCAATTCCGGTTACCTGCGTTTGACCAACAGCACAGGCAACAATGCCAAGGCGGCGACGGTGCCGGGTATTTTCCCGGCCTCCGGTAACTACATTTCGGTCGAATTCGACCTGTTTGCCTATAACGGCAGCGGCGCCGACGGTGTGGCTGTAACGCTCTCCGATTATTCGGTGCCCGCCGTACCGGGGGCGTTCGGCGGTTCCCTGGGCTATGCCCAACGCTCCGGGGTGAACGGATTTGCCGGTGGCTGGTTGGGTGTGGCAATGGACGAATTTGGCAATTACCAGAACCCGACAGAGGGCCGGCTCGGCGGCCCCGGTTTCAGAGTCGATTCCGTCGGTGCTCGCGGTTCCGGTACCGGCGCGAACGGTTATCGCTGGCTAGGCGGTACCGCGACCCTGGCGCCGGGCGTCGACAATGCCGGCTCTTCTTCCGCTTCGCCGGGACATACCTACCAGGTGATTGTCGATGCTCGTGGCGAGCCGACCAGTACGGCCATTGCCGTGAATCGCGACACGGGTACCGGCTACGGGTCGTTGATTTCGATTCCGAACGTCTATGCCGCTGCCACCGCCCAAGGTTTTACGCAGGACCCGGTGCCGGCCAACTGGCAGATTTCCTTTACCGGTTCGACCGGCGGTTCGACCAACATCCACGAGATCGGCAGCCTGCGCATCTGTGCGCAGACCGTGTATCCGCCCAGCGGCGGTGCGGCCAGCGGATTCAATGCTATCGACGACGCGTATGGTACGCCGCCGATTGCGGTGCAGAATTACCTTACCGGCCACATTTACACGAAGCTGGTCGGAGTGCCGTTCAAGCTCAACGTCGCTGCGCTGGCCAACAGCCAGATCCAGACCCTTTATGTCGTGTCCGGCACCAAGAATGTCACGGTCAAGCTGGTCGATAACAGCGACAACGCCTGCGTGCTCGACAGTTCGCAGGCCAATTACTGCAGCGCTGCGTGCAAGGCCAAGACCGCTGTCACCGGCGGGTCGCAGGTGCTCTCGTTTGCGCCGGCCAATGCCGGCCAGAAGCAGTCTGCCGACTTTACGTTGAATAGCGCCTACAGCAAGCTGGCGGCGATCATTACCGACGGCACCACTACAGCCTGCGCAACCGATGCGTTTTCGGTACGCCCGACTTCCTTGACTTCGGCGGTGTCGACCAATGCGACCAATGCGACGACCGCTGGTACGCCGATCTTCCGCGCTGGCAACGACACCTTCAACCTGACCGCGACGACCGCAGGCGTCGCCGGCAATGCTGGTGGTTACACGGGCGTGCTCAAGATCAACAACACTGCGCTGCAGGCCGTTGCGCCGGCTACGGTTGCGGGCGTGGTTGCCCCGGCGACCTTCCCGGGGGCCACTTCCGGGAGCGGGTCTTCAACGGCAAGCGGTTCGACCTTCACCTATAGCGAAGTCGGCGCCTTCCTGTTGCCCGGGTACAACCCGGCAACCGATACGGTCACGCCGCGCGGCATTTACGACGGTGTGCAGACGGCGACGGAATGTGCCTCAATGACCGTGGCGCAGTGCGATTCACTCAAATTGACGAGTTCCTGGACCGGGGTCGACAGCGTCAGCACGTATGGCGATTGCGTGCCTGACAGCTATTCGAACACCAAGAACGCTGCTGGAAAATACGGCTGCAACTTCGGCCTGTCCTCAAATACGGCTGGCGTTGGTCGCTTCGTTCCCAACGAATTCCGCATCAGTGGCGCGTCTCTGGTTAATCGGCAGGCGCTGGCCTGTGCGCCGGCTTCTGCCTTCAGCTATCTCGACGAGGCGATGGGCGCCTCATTCACGCTCGAAGCCTGGTCGGGTTCCGGGAGCATCACCCGCAACTACGCGGGGGCGCTGGCCAAGCTGGCGGTGACGCCTTCGGCAACCAGCATCACCAGCCTGGGGTTTGGTGCGGCGGCAACGGCGCCTGCATTCACGGCGCTATCGACGCGAGTTTCAGCCACCGGTTTTGCCGGCACCTGGCCGGCTTTCGGTGCGGCGGATGCCGGAACGGTTGCCTTGAGCGGAACCGTGACCGTTTCGAGCCTGACGACGCCGGCCAATAATCGGGTCGGACCCGATGGGCCGTTCAATACGGCAGCGATCGGGGTGGCGCCGGTCGATTCGGATGGCGTGCAGATACTGACTCATGACCTCGATACCGACAATTCCGGCGGGGTTTCCGGCCCGGATCACAAGACGCTGGGTTCGACGACCCTGTATTTCGGCCAGATGCGGCTGTTACCGGCGCATGGCTCGGAGCTGCAGCCGTTGGCGATTGGCGCCGAGATCCTGCGCTGGAACGGCACGGCATTTGTGCCCAATGGCAGCGACAGTTGCACGCGTCTGCCGGTGGCTAACCAGGGGCTGCGCGATTACGCCAGGAACCTGAATGCGGGCGAGACGGCGGTGACCTCAGGTGCTTTGGCGATTGCAGCGGGCAAGGGGCGTATCGTCCTGTCGGCACCGGGGGCTGCGAACAACGGCAGCGTCAACGTCTGGGCCGACCTGAATACCGCCGGGCTCACCTATCTTTACGGCCGCTGGCCGGCATTGCCCGGCGTGGCCGATGCGACCCCGACGAAATACGACAACCCGCCTTGGGCGACGGCCACTTTCGGGGTTTTCAAGGGGCAATGGATCGACATGCGCGAGAACTACTTCTACTGAGCGTTTTTCGCCGGCTTCTTGAGTAAAAAATCACATTTTAATTAATGGGTTGTGGTGTATTATTAACCAAGATTCTAATAAAAGGGCGAGGCGAGATTGTTTAAACGTCGGCGTGAGGGCTGGCTGGCTTTCGGAATGTTTCCGGGGCGCATCGATGTAGTTCACGCGGTGCGTGGAGCCGGTGCTCGCCCTCAGTTGCTTCGCCTCGATTCCTATGCGCGCGGTGACGATGACGCAAAGGCGCTGACTGCCTTGAGAAAACAGGGGGGGCTTCAGTCGTTCGGGTGCACGACGCTGCTTGATCCCGCTGCGTATTCGGTGACGCAGATGGAAGCCCCGGCCGTGCCTGAAGCCGAACTGGTTTCAGCCCTGCGCTGGAGCATCAAGGAAACGCTGAACTATCCGGTCGAGAACGCAACGATCGACGTTATCCGGATTCCTTCTGAGCAGACGAGCGGGCGCACGCCGTCGGTGATGGCCGTGGCGGCAAACAATGCCGTGCTGGGGCCGTGCATCCAGGCTTTCGATCAGTCCGGCCTCGACTTGAAAGCGGTGGATGTTTTCGAGATGGCGCAGCGGAATGTTGCGGCATTGTTCGAAGAGGAAGGGCGTGGGCTCGCTTTCCTGCATCTCGGCGAATCCGGTGGTTTGCTGACCATCACTTATCGCGGGGAGCTGTATTCGGTCCGGCGCATCGAGGTGTCGGCCACGCAACTTGCCGGGGCGGATGCGGACAGGCGATCACAGATGCTTGAGCGTGTGATGCTTGAGCTGCAGCGGACGCTCGACAATTTCGACCGGCTGTACGGTTTTGTATCCGTTGCCAGCATGGTGGTGGCGAGCAGCCCTGAAGTTGGCGAACTGCAGCCCTATCTGGCCGAAAATCTTTATTTGCCTGTGCGAGCACTGGATCTTTCGACGGTCTGCGATTTTCCGTCGATTCCGGAGCTGCGTGACCCTGCCCGCCAGGCGCAGTGCCTGCACGTCATTGGCGCTGCCTTGCGTTCGCCGGAGGCTGCATGAGCCAGGAAATCAACCTGCTCAACCCGGCCCTTCGCCACAAGCGCGACTGGCTGGCCTTCGATATGGTTGCCGGTGGCGCAGGAGTGGCCGTGTTGCTGGTTGTGGCGCTGTATGCCTATTCACTGGTACAAGCTCGTACGGAACAACAGCGACAGGCTGCGCTTGCCGAAGAAGTGCAGGTCGGCCAGAAGGAATTGCAGGCGGCGACGGCCCAGTTGGCGGCAAGGAAAACGGATCCGATGCTTGAGCAGGAAGCTGTCAGGCTCAAAAATGCAGCCACCCAGCGCAAGGAACTGTTTCGACTGGCTACCGGCTTTGCTTCGAGCGGCAGCGGCGGTGTCGCTGATGTGATGCGCGGTTTTTCGCGACAGATCGTCGATGGTGTCTGGTTGACGGGGTTTGTCGTGGCGCCCGACGATTTCGAGATTCGCGGCCGTCTGCTGGATTCTTCGCTTTTGCCTGCCTATATCCGTCGCTTGAATGCTGAACCGGCTTTCCGTGGCCGTCGTTTTGTCGCCCTCGATATGCGTGCCGTGGCGGAAGATGCGGCGGCAGCGGGTGCTGCGAGTGCTGGCGTCGCAAACGCAGCGGCCAAGCCTGCGATTGTTGGTGCGGTGCCGCGCTATACCGAATTTGTCTTGCGTGCTTCAGCTGCGGCAACAAGCCCGGCAGGGGGGCGGCCATGAGCGCCTTCAAGGAAAAATGGGTGGCGATTGCTGCGCGCTTCAACGGCTATTCGCAGCGGGAGCGCGCCCTGTTGGCCGCCGCCACGATTGGTGGCGTGCTCATGCTGGGCATGACGCTGCTGATCGATCCCAATTTCGTCCGCTCCCGCGCGGCGGTGCAGCAGATTGCGCAGGCCACCCAGGATCTCGGGGCGACGCGTGTGCAATTGCAGTCCTTGCGATCGCAGTTGCAGATTGACCCCGATGCGGCAAAGCGCGCAGAAGTGGCTACCTTGCAGAAGGAGCTCGCGACGGTCGATGCGGCCTTGAAAAACCTTGAAACAGGGCTGGTGGCGCCGGAGCAGATGAATTCGGTGCTTGAGCGCCTGCTTTCCCGCAATGCCCAGGTGAAGCTGATCAGCTTCAAGTCGCTGACCCCGGTCAATCTCGCTGCGGGCATTTCGGATGGGAGCAAGGGTGCGGATGCGTCGAAGGTTGCCGAACCGATGCCGTCTGCAGGTTTGCCGGGGTTGTACAGGCATGGTGTCGAGTTGCGCCTCGAAGGTCGCTATGCCGATCTTCTGGCATGGGTTTCCCAGCTGGAATCTTCCCAGCAAAAGGTGTTGTGGGGAGATGTGCGCTTTTCGGTGACCGAGTATCCCCAGGCCGTGCTGACACTGACGGTGTATACGCTGAACATGGAAAGATCATGGCTGGAAATCTGAAGCCAGCTCGGCTCCTTCTGCTTGCAGCATGTGTTGCCGCAGCAGGGTTTGCGTATGCCGTGCCACCGGAGTCGCTGCCGGATCCGACGCGGCCGCCGGCAGTGGTGGCAGGAAATGATGCGGGTGCTGTTGCCGATATCTCATCTTCTCGACTGACCTCGGTGGTGCTGCCGAAAAACGGGCGCCCCGCTGCGGTCATCGAGGGGCAGGTCGTGCCGCTTGGCGGGATGGTCGGGGGTGCGCGATTGACTCGGGTGACAGAGAGCGGAGTGGTGCTGGAAGGGCCTGACGGGATCGAGCGGCTCTTTCTGACGCCGGATGTCGAGAAAAAATCAAGCGTGACAAAGCGCGTGGCAAAGCGCCAAAAGGATAAACCATGAACCAGCGATCGAAAGCCTGGCTGTTGCTCCCAATGGCGCTTGCGATGGCGCTGCTGACGACAGCGTGTAGCACGCCTCTGCGCCAACCTGGCGCGACCTTTGATCGCGTCAGTCAGGAAATGAAGGGTGCCGTGGGGTCGGGGAAGCCGGCCAGCAATGACGCCATCAACCAGGCGATGATGCCTTCGCTCGATATGGGCGCTTCGCCGACGCTCGGCGCTGAGCATCGGTTTGATCTGGCAGTGAATGGCGCCCCGGCGGCGCAGGTGTTCATGGCGATTGTGTCGGGGACCCGCTTCAGCATGTTGGTACCGCCGGAAGTGGGCGGTGCGATCACGCTGAACCTGAAGAACGTGACTGTGCGCGAGGCGCTGGAGACGATTCGCGATCTCTATGGCTACGATTTCACCGTCAAGGGAACGCGCATCTTCATCCAGCCGAACACGATGCAGATGCGAATGTTCCAGATCAACTATCTCTCGAGCCGTCGTCAGGGGTTGACGGAAACACGTATAACTTCCAGTTCGCCCAGCGTGGTGAACCCCGGTGGGAGTTCTGGCAGCAGCACGGCGTCGGGTTCTCAGCCTGCACAAAATACCGGGGCCTCCGGCAATAATTCGGCGGACAGTTCCCGTGTGCAGACGCGTAGTGATGCAGATTTCTGGCGAGATCTGGGAACGGCCCTGACGACGATAGTCGGCAGCGGAGACGGCCGCAGTGTGATCCTCAATTCGCACTCCGGCGTCGTTCTGGTCAAGGGCATGCCTGCGGATATCCGTGCTGTCGAGAATTACCTGAAAGCGACCCAGGTGATCGTTGAGCGGCAGGTGATGCTGGAGGCGAAGATTGTCGAGGTACAACTGTTCGAGTCGTATCAGACAGGTATCAACTGGACGCATTTCGGTGGCTCCAATAACCGTTTCGCCTACGGCAACGTTGCTCCGGGCACGACATTGAATACCTCCGGGAGCATCATCGGCAGCGCTGGCGGCATTACTGGCAGCAGCGGCTTGGCCGGGTTCCCGGCCACCGCCTCCACGACAGCTACGGCGGTTGCCGGTGCCGGTGGGTCGATGGTGGCGAACGCTCTGGGCAAGGGCTTCTTTGGACTGGCGTTGCAGACAGCCAACTTTGCGGCCCTGCTTTCGTTCCTTGAGACACAGGGGGACACGCAGGTGCTTTCCAGCCCGCGTGTTGCCACGATCAACAACCAGAAAGCCGTGCTGAAGGTGGGTACGGATGACTATTACGTCACCAACGTCAGTGCCTCGCAGACGACGACGACTGCCGGCAACCCCGGGAATGCAATTCCCAACATCACCTTGCAGCCGTTCTTCTCCGGCGTGGCGCTGGATGTGACACCGCAGATCGATGACGAAGGCAATGTGCTGCTGCATGTACATCCGTCGGTGACCGTGGTTCAGGAAAAGAACAAGACGATTGACCTCGGCACGCTCGGAAACTTCACGCTGCCCTTGGCTTCCTCGTCGATCAATGAGACTGATGCAATCGTGCGCGTACAGGACGGGTTTATCGTGGCGATCGGCGGCTTGATGAGCCAGGAACAGATTCGGGACAACAACGGCATGGCCGGTTTGTCTTCTGCGCCAGGCATTGGTGCCTTGTTCGGGCAGCGTGGTGGCGCCCTGCGCAAGCGCGAACTGGTGGTCCTGATCAAGCCGACCGTTATCCAGAACGAACAAAGCTGGAAGCAGGACCTGCTCGATACGCAGGAGCGCATCGAGCAGATGGATCCACGTCGCCGCGCTTGGCAGTTGCAGCAACAATGATCGGAGCCGTGCCTTGTACCTGCAGCATTTCGGTCTGACAGAACTGCCTTTCGGCATTACGCCGGACACGAGCTTCACGTTCTCTGCGCATGGCCATCAGGAGGCGCTGAATACCTTGCTGGTATCGCTGCAATGCGGTGAGGGGTTCGTGAAGATTACCGGTGAAGTAGGCACTGGCAAGACCTTGCTCTGCCGTCGCTTGTTGCAGACCCTTGGTGAGGGAACGGTCACTGCCTATCTGCCCAATCCGAATCTTGAACCGCAGACCTTGCTGATGGCGCTGGCCGAGGAATTGCGGCTGGATGAGGTGACTGGGCTGGATCAATACCATCTGCTGCGCAGGATCAATCGCGGCTTGCTTGATTATGCACGCGAAGGAAAGCGGGTCATCCTCTGCATCGATGAGGCGCAGGCGATGCCGCTGGAAACGCTGGAGGCGCTACGTCTCGTGTCGAACCTCGAAACGGAAAAGCGCAAGTTGATCCAGATCGTGCTGTTCGGACAGCCAGAACTCGACGAAAAACTCTCGGACCCTTCGGTGCGTCAGTTGCTGCAGCGGATCACCTTCCACCAGCGCTTGTTCGGGCTGGGCAAGGAAGAGATAGCGCTATACCTGCAACATCGTATGCGGGTCGCCGGTTATCGCGGTGAGCCGTTGTTCACGGCTGGGGCGATGCGTGCGCTGCGGCGCGCCACGCGGGGGACGCCGCGCTTGCTCAACATCCTTGCCCACAAGGCCTTGCTTTCTGCTTTTGGTGAGGGGCGGCAGGTGGTCAAGTTCCGGCATGTGCGTGGTGCGGCCAGGGATACCGAAGGTGCGCGTTCGGCGGGCTGGTGGTGAGGGTGGTGACATGAGCCTGATCAACCAGATGCTGAAGGACCTCGACGCGCGTCATGAGGTTGATTCCAGAGGGCGCTTGCATCGCGAGATACGGGCCTTGCCCGCAGAAGCCGGAAACCGGGGGCTGCGCCTGGCCATTGTCGTGCTCTTGTTGCTGGCCTTGGTAGCGGGAAGCTGGTGGGCGTTCGAACGCTCGTCAGCATTTAGTGGGGCACGCACAGCCGTGTCAGCGCCGCCGGGCGGTGAACCTGCCGCTGGGCCTGGTTCTGTTCCTGCCTCTGTGGCCAGCAGTGCAGCTGCTTCGGCACCTTTGCCGCCGGTCGCAGAATCTTCTCCGGCACCTGCAACGACAGTCCTCTCTGACAGCGTGGCGCTTGACGATGCCAGTGGGTTGAAACTGTCGGCGATGCTCGACAAACCCCCCGTCGACAAGCCTTTGTCGCAGCCGGCGACGCGCCCGTCTTCCTTGGCTGTTCCTGGTGAGGCAGTGGTTCCTCCGAAGGCTGCCAGGTCGGAGGTGCCGCAGAAGGGCGCGGGTGGTGTGGTCGAGAAACAGGCATCTGGCGGGAAAACGCCCCGGGATCGTGCGGAGGCTGACTACCGAAAAGCTGTATCGCTGGTCAATAGCGCCAGAATCAGCGAAGCGACGGATTTGCTATTGGACGCGCTGCGTCAGGACGGCGGACACGTTCCTTCGCGACAAATGCTGGCGCGGCTGCTGATTGAGCAACGCCGCTACGATGAAGCGATGGCGATCCTGTTCGAAGGGCTGGCGTCGCTGCCGGGCCAGGTGTCCTGGGCAATGATGTTGGCGCGCCTGCAAGTCGAGCGCGGCGATCTGGCCGGCGCCGCAAAAACCCTGCAAACCTCGTTACCTTACGCAACAGCCAACGCTGACTACCTGGGCTTTTCCGGACTGGTCCAGCATCGACTTGGGCACCAGAAAGCTTCGGCGGAGTTGTATCAAGCTGCAGCAAGCACTTCGCCGTCGGAAGGGCGCTGGTGGCTGGGGCTTGGCCTGGCGTTGGAGGCGGATCAGCGCACGGCGGAAGCTCGCGAAGCTTTCCTTCGTGCTCGCGCCACCGGTACGCTCAACGCGGATCTTGCCGCGTTGGTCGATCAGAAGCTGCGCTAATACCTTCCCACGCCTTGATCGGCATTGTTGCTATCCCAGCAAGGTGCGCGCAACTGCCACAACAGTGACGCTTCCTGCGCCATGCAGGCGCAACGTGCGAGCGCATTCATCGACACTGGCGCCAGTGGTGACGACGTCGTCGACGAGGGCCACGTGTCGGCCATCAAGGTCACCGCTGCAGGCAAAGGCATCCTTCAGGTTGCGTCGCCGTTCGCGCAGGCTAAGCCCTTCCTGAGGCGAGGTCTCCCGCTGTCTTTCGCAGAACGAAACACTCACCGGAATGCCGGTGATGCGACCGAGCGGCCGGGCGATTTCCATGGCCTGATTGAAGCCTCGTTCGCGAAGGCGCTTTGCGTGCAGCGGCATCGGGATGATCAGGTCAGCGTTCAGCTCGCGGCAGGTGTCGCCAAGCTGTTCGCCGAACCAGTCGGCGAGGGCCAGCTGGTGCCCGTATTTGAGCTTCTGAACCATCCGGTCGATCGGGAAGGCGTAGGGGTATAGCGCGATCAGTGCGTCGAAATGCGCCGGGTGGCGTTGGCATCGGCCGCAGATTTCCGATTGCGGCGAGAGCAGCGCACAGCGCGGGCAGCATGTGGCGGCAAGACGGGGCAGGTCGGTAAGGCATGCCGGGCAAAGCAGGTTGCCGCCGGCCAGGCTGGCGCAAAGCAGGCAGTCCTGCGGCAGCAGGGTGTCGGTGAGCCAGGTGCGGAGAGACTGAGCCTTTTCAGCTAGAATTGACATTTGGCGCCGCTTCAGCAATTATTCATAATTATGAGCCATACGCAGCAGTACGGAATGGGCAAAACGAGCGGTTTTGCCATTCGACTGCTGCTCGTTTTATTTCAGGTGACCCCATGAACGCAACTCCCCAAGCTGTGCAATCCTGCTCCCCGTCTGCCGCCACCCGCACTGCCGACCTTTCCGCTGCCCGCCAGTGGAGCGTTGCTGAAGTCGAGGCCCTGTTCGATCTGCCGCTGATGGATCTGCTGTGGCGTGCGCAGCAGGTGCACCGCCAGCATTTCGACGCCAACGAGATTCAACGCTCAACGCTGATTTCGGTCAAGACCGGCGGTTGCTCCGAGGATTGCGGCTACTGCTCGCAGTCGGCCCGCAACAAGGCCGAGCTGGAGCGCGAAAAACTGATGCCGGTCGAGGAGGTGGTTGCTGCAGCCAAGGCGGCCAAGGCCAAGGGCGCTTCGCGTTTCTGCATGGGTGCTGCCTGGCGCGGCCCGAAGGAGAAGGATCTGGAACCGGTGCTGGAGATGATCCGCGAAGTGAAGGCCCTTGGCATGCAGACTTGCGTCACGCTTGGCATGCTCAAGGATGGCCAGGCGGAGAAGCTGGCCGATGCCGGCCTCGACTACTACAACCACAACCTGGATACCGCGGCCGAGTTCTACGCCAACGTGATCACCACGCACTCGCAGCAGGATCGCATCGACACCATTGGCGAAGTGCGCAAGGCCGGCATCAATGTCTGTTCCGGCGGCATCATCGGCATGGGCGAGTCGCGCCGGAACCGTGCTGCGCTGATCGTGCAGCTGGCCAACCTGAGCCCGGCCCCGGAGTCGGTGCCGATCAACAATCTGGTGGCCATTCCCGGTACGCCGATGGCGGCCACCAAGGGCGTCGACAACTTCGAGTTCATCCGCACCATTGCTGCGGCACGCATCACCATGCCGACTTCCTTCGTGCGCCTGTCCGCAGGCCGCGAAGCGATGAACGAGGAAATGCAGGCGATGTGTTTCCTCGCCGGTGCCAACTCGATGTTCTACGGCGACAAGCTGCTGACCACCGGCAACCCGGACGTCGATCGCGACGAGGCGCTGTTTGCCAAGCTGGGCCTGCGCCCGATCTGATCGCGCATGAGCACGGCTGAACGCGCGCCCGACACTGCTCGTTTCGTCGATGCGCGCCAGGTGCGGCGCAACTTTGCGCGCGCGGCTTCGAACTATGCGCAATCGGCATTTCTTTCCCGCGAGGTTGACCGGCGCATGCTCGACCGGCTCGACTATGTACGCATCGAACCCAAGCGAATACTCGACCTTGGCTGCGGCACCGGCGCCAGCCTGACGGCGCTGCGCGAACGCTATCGCGATGCCGCGCTGCTGGGTACCGATTTCTGTCTGCCGATGTTGCAGGCCGGTCGGCAGGAAAAAACACTGCTGGCGCGGCTGATGCCATTTCTCAAGCCGCAGGTGGCAACGCTGCTGGCGGGCGATGCAGAGCGGCTGCCACTGCGATCTGCCAGCGTTGCACTTGTCTGGTCGAACCTGCTGTTGCACTGGCTCGACGAGCCGAGGCCGGCCTTGCGCGAGGCGCATCGCGTGCTCGAAACCGGCGGCCTGTTCATGCTCTCGACCTTCGGTCCGGATACCCTGCGTGAGCTGGCCGGTGCGTTTGGCGATGGCTTTGCCCACACGCAGCGCTTCACCGACATGCACGACCTTGGCGACATGCTGATCGAGTGCGGCTTTGCCGAACCGGTGATGGACATGGAAGTGCTGACGCTGACCTACAACAGTGTCGACGACCTGATTGCCGAGCTGCGTGCCGCCGGCGACCGCTGCGCCATGCATGGCCGCCGCAAGAGTCTTTCCGGGCGCGGGGTCTGGGAGAAGGTACGCGCAGCCTATGCGACCTTGTCGGATGGCGGGCGCCTTCCCGCCACTTTCGAGGTGATCTACGGCCACGCCTGGAAGGGCGAACCAAAGAAAACGGCGGATGGCACCGCCATCATCCGCTTCGATCGGCGACCTAAGTAAGCTGCCATAAACCACGGAGACCACAGAGATCACGGAGAAAAACTAGAGCAGGGAGTTCTCTGTTCTGTTGTGCTTTCTCCGTGATCTCTGTGTCCTCCGTGGTTAACCGAATTTGGAGGTGTCCACTATCCGGATCGGCTGAACGGTGGGAGTCTTCGGGAATGGCCCGTAGCGCCGCATGCGTTCGCGGGCGCGCCAGCCGAGCAGGATTGCCAGCATCGCCGCATAGAGCAGTGGCCACTGGATCGCCGTGATCTTCACCAGCCAGAAATAATGCACCGTCGCCAGGATGCCGATCGCGTAGATGCTGCGATGGAGTTCCTGCCAGCGCTTGCCGCCGAGCCAGCGTATGGCGCGATTGAACGAGGTGGCAGCGAGTGGGATGAGCAGGACAAACGCTGCGAAACCGACGGTGACGAACGGCCGCTTGAGCACATCCTTGAGCATTTCATTGACGTCGAACATATGCTCGAAGCCGATGAAGGTCGAGAAGTGCAGCGTCCCGTAAAAGAACGCAAACAGCCCCAGCATGCGCCGCAGCCGGGTCAGCCAGTGCTGCCCGGTCAGTGCGCGCAGCGGCGTGATACTCAGTGTCAGCAGCAGGAAGTTGAAGGTCCAGGTGCCGGTGTTGCGCGTGAGTTCCTCGACCGGGTTGGCGCCGAGGCCGTCGGTCATGGCGCGCCAGCCGAGGTGCGCCGCAGGTATGAGCGCAAGAAGGAACAGCGTGATTTTCAGTGTGGCGAGTTGCCGGTTGCTCAGGGTCATCAGTAGTTTTTCCGCAGATCCATGCCGGTATAGAGTTTCGCGACCTGCTCGGCGTAGCCGTTGAACGGCAGCGTCTTGCGCTTGAGAAATTCCCCGAGTCGCCGCTCCTGTGCCTGGCTCCAGCGACGATGTGGAACGTCCGGATTCACGTTCGAGTAGAAGCCGTATTCATCAGGCGCTGATTTCATCCACGAGGATTTCGGCATCTCACGCACGAAGCGGATCTTGACGATCGACTTGGCGCTCTTGAAGCCGTAGTTCCACGGGAGCACCAAACGCACCGGCGCGCCAGTCTGATTCGGCAGCACCTCGCCGTAAAGCCCCACGGTCATCAGCGTCAGCGGGTGCAAGGCTTCATCGATGCGCAGTCCCTCGACGTAGGGCCAGTCCAACAGCGGCACGCGCACGTAGGGCATCTGTTCCGGGTCAGCGAGAGAAACGAACTCGACGTATTTCGCGTCGCCGGTAATCTCCACGTGCCTGGCAATTTCACTGAACGGAAAACCGATCCAGGGCACTACCATGCTCCAGCCTTCAACGCAGCGGAAACGGTAAGTGCGCTCCTCAAGGGCGCCCCACTTGAGCACGTCCTCGATGGCAAAGGTGCGCGGCTTCTTCACCTCACCCTCGACGGTGATCGTCCACGGGCGCGTGCGCAGACGGTGGGCGTTCTTGCCGGGGCTGTCCTTGTCCGGGCCGAACTCGTAGAAGTTGCCGTAGGTGGTCACCGATTCGTAGGGCGTCGGCTTTTCGTCCAGCGTCCAGATCGATTTTTGCACGTTGGCCAACGGGGTGCCGCGCACCGCAGCCTGGGCCGGCAGGCCCAAGCTGCCCGCGATGGCGCCCGCTGCCGCAGCCTTGATAAAGTCCCGGCGACGCTGATAGAGCGCCCGGTCGGTGATTTCCGACGGGAGAATGTCCGCAGGTTTCTGGATCAGCATCGCTTTCCTTGATGTGCACGGTGGTAGTGCACATTGGTCGTTCGACGGCAGGAATCCTTACGGGTTCAATGGGCGATACGCCGTTTTCGCGACAGGGACGATTTCCTTCAGCTGCACTGCAAATGAAAAACCCGCCGGTAGGCGGGTTGCAGGCTGTTTTTGCAAAGGGTGCTGCTTAGCCGGAAATGTAGTGCTGCAACTGATCGATGATGAACTGCTGCTCACAGATCGTTTCCTTGACCAGGTCGCCGATCGAGACGATGCCGATCACCTGCTGCTCGGCATTGAGTACCGGCAGGTGGCGGAAGTGGCCTTGGGTCATCAGCGCCATGCATTCCTGCACCGAGTTTTCCGGCGTGGCATACATCACCTTGTCGGTCATGATCTCCTCGACCCGCGTTTCCTTCGAGGCCTTGCCAACGAGGATGACCTTGCGGGCATAGTCGCGCTCGGAAAAGATTCCGACCAGTCGTTCGCCATCCAGCACCAGCACGGCGCCCACCCGGTTGTCGGCCATGACCTTGAGGGCATGGAAGACGGTGTCTTTCGGCGCCACGGCTGCCAGTGATTGCGGCTTGTCGGCAAGGAGTTGTCTGAGCGTTTTCATTGTTATGCCTCCGGAGTCTCTGATGGATATGCCGGCATGTTGCGGCACACACTGCAGTCTAGCGCCGCCCTGAGGGTCGGGCAACCCGTGCCGCGAAAAACAAAAGGGGTGGCACGATGGCCACCCCTTTCGGCTTGATTCTTAAGTGCTTAGCGCAGGCCTGCAGCGTATTCGGAAACAGCCTTGATCTGTGCATCGGAAAGCTTGGCGGCGATCGTGCGCATCATCTTTTCCGGGTCGTTGCCGCGTTCGCCGGCACGGAATTTCTTCAGCTGGTCTTCCGTGT
>JAUPVD010000164.1 GCA_030917225.1 Pseudomonadota bacterium | reverse complement strand
GCGCAAGTTTATCGCGGTATCCTTCCCCGACTTCGCGAGACTCCGCAAAGTACAAGCCGTATCCGTAAGCCTGCGCACCTTCGCCCGTGCCGATCTTGTCGGTGCGGAAGCGGTCAACCTTGTGCGGAGTGCCATGAAAAGCCCGGATTGAGAACGTCGTAGGCCCAACGAGTCGAGCGCCGTCCGGCATTTGAACCACGTTCGAGGCGTCGGCGGGAGTTGCGCGGGAGAGAGAGAAGGTTTCACTACCGAAGATTACACGCTCCCCACGTTCGCCGTTGTCCTGTATAACTGAATAACCAAAATCCTCGTTGAGCTTTTTGAGCGCCGATCTTTGGGCAAGGGTTGGCGCTCCATTGAAGTACAGCCTATTATCCCCAGCCCAGCCAGCTTGTTTTAGTCGCAAAAAGCCCTTATTATTTAGAAGCTCATCGAATCCATTCATTCCGCTCAAGCCGGTAAGCTTATTCGCCGCCGAATCGTGCGTATCATTCCCTGTTAAAACGGTTAAGGCTCCGCTCCTGTCCATCCAGGCTCCGGTAGTCCCCTTTAATGGCGATGATGCTAAACTAAACGTCTCGCCATTCGTTCCGCGTCGAGCGTGCCACTTTTCTAAACGGTCGCGAAGATCATTCGCAGACTTACCGCTATCGCGTGACGTTGCCACCATATCAGGCGTAACGTATTGAGCCTGAATCGTGATCTCCGCCCCGCTTTTGGTATAACCAAAGAAGGTTGGCATTTTGTCGGTGTCGCTCCATTTGAAATCAAACGTTTCCCCGGAAAGGCGAGTTCCATTTTTGAGCGTAACCGGATGCGTATAACGTCCGTCGCCAAAAGCGTAATCACGCTGCTCTTTGGTTGTGAACATCGCAAGAGGCGCGAGGGAGAACGTCTCGCCATTAGGCCCCGGCGTCTCTTCCGAATAGCCGGAAGTGTCGATGAGTTGGCGCGCTTCTGCCTCCGCGCCTGCATCGTGCGCAACCTGCGAGTCAATGCCGAGTTGCTTTTCGAGTTCCGCCGTCAGGTCAGCGCCGAGCTTGCCTGCCTTTTGCAACTCGCCGAGCTTCTTCGCGCGACTGGCGACGGCGGCGAAAAAGGACGCTTCCGAGTTCATAGCGCCCGTGAACCCGGCGCGCATCAAGAGACGACCAAACCGCCTCATGGTCTTTGCCTGCAATGGCTCGCCAAACGTCGAGCGCCCGACAAGGTAGCTCTGCCCCAGGTGTGACCACGCCTCGATTATGTCGTCGTCTTTGAGCTGCTCGTCTGGCACGTCGCGAAAGAGTTTGTCGCCGCTCGTCTCCTCGTAGGACCGCAGCCGCGAAAGCATCCAGTCCCGCCCGCGTCGCTCGGAAATGATTGCCTTGGCATCGCCTTCGAGCTTCTCCTCAACAAGCGTCAGCACGTTCGAGCCTTCCCAAAGGCGGATAGTCGTGCGCAAAACGCCGTCTTTGAACTCATTGCGCGAACTGCCGAGAATCCGCAGAGACGACAGAAAGCCCTCCGAGTCAGCGGTCGCCTTGTCGATGGCCTGCGCATCATCGAAAGCCGTGTCAGGTGCAACGTCACCAAGAGCCGCGCCTTGCTTCACGCGCCTCGACATCTGCTCAACGCTTACCCCGTCGTTGACGGCATCTTGCGCCGTGCGGGCATCCGGCGAAAACTCGACGCCGATTTCCCGTTTCACATCAAGGTTGCGCTCCATACTCGACAGCGTTTCGCGGGTGAGCGCGTGGACCTTGCCAAGTTGATCCTCAGTCCAAGTCCAGCGCGCCGCGTCGGCCTCTGCGTGCGAGTTGTATGCAGCCGTTGAGCCGTCCTGAAACGTCAACCGCCATTGATCCTCAGTCGCGCGAAGCATGCGAGGAAGGATGCCGCGCCGCTCAAGCTCCTGCTGTTGCGCCACGACATCGCCGGAAAGCTGCCGCATGCGCTCGGATAGACTGCGTGCGCCTTCTTCCAAAGTCGTCTTGTCGCCAGCCCGCACGCCCCACATGGACGAGGCTTTTGCAATCCTGCCTTCCTCGGTCTTTTCCGCGACAATCTCGGTTGCCTGCGCTTCCGAGTAGTTCAACGCCTTCAATGCGTCGATGTTGCTCGTCATCTCGCGCGACAGGTTGGCTTGAGCGCCGGTCATGACGCCACCAAAGACGAGCGCCATGGGGGCCAGGACAGACAGCAATTCAGGCGTCGAGTCAGCCGCGCGCGTCTTGTAGAAACTCCAATCGACTTCCGGCACGTCGGCAGCAAGAGCGCCAACGATTTCCTGAACTGCCGGAACGATGAAGTTGTCTTGAAGTTGCTCCTCGGTGTACTCGGTCGCCAGCGAGATTCCAGTATTTTGAGCGTATCGAAGCGCCAAGCCTGCCCCGCCGCCAATCGGTTTCGCGAAATTCGCGAGCACGCTTTGCAGTTTCGTGAACTTGCCAAGCTGGAGCATGTTCGATAGCGATTCGACAGCCGCTTGCAGTGGAGCCGCAACGGTGCCGATTTGAATTGCCCGCTCATTATCCATGCCAGCCGCGCGCAGATCGCGCCGATTCTGTTCGGCAAAATCGGCAGTAAACAACATGCCGCCTCCCCATGGACCGAGCGCAGCCGTTGCCGCCATAAACGGCATGACAGCGCTGGGGCCTTTGATGAGTCCAGTTTCAATCGTGTCATTCAGCCAGCCGATTGTTGGCCGGACAGGGTCAACCGTGCCGGAAACAATGGAAGCAAGTTCGTCGTGAATTTCGCCGAGTGCATCCCGCCTCGCCTCAAGATCGGTTTGCGACAGTTCGCCGCGCGCACGGGCCATCTCGTCTGAAACCGCCCGGTCGTCTGCCGCGTCCGATCCTGCCACGAATCCGCCGATCATGCCGCCAATGCGAGCCGCGCCCATGGGTGCCGTCTGGCTCATGCGTAAAAGCCCCTTGTCGAGTTCGCCGAGCATCTGAGACCAGAATCCCTTCTGCTCATATCCGGCCATCTCAGAGCGCGCGGCAATCGAAGCATAGACCTGCTTGCGTTCGCGCGGCTTCATTCCCGCGAGTTCAACCGCCAGTTCATCGAGCCGAGACGCGGCCTTTGTGTCAAACGTCCGCGCGCTGTTGCTCTGTCCTGTCTGGCTTTCCATGAGTTTCAGCAACTCGTCAGCCATCGGCAGGTAATCGCCTGCTTGATCTTTGGCCTTCAGATAGCCCTTGGTGAAATCGGTAGAGCCTGCCAGTCGATCGAGATTCTTGCCCTGCCACGCCTGAAGCGAGCCGATAACATCCTCTCCACGCAGCGCAGCCTTTGCCCCCTCGAGGCGCGTATCTTCCGCGAGTTTGGTTTCTGCCACTTCCCCTTTGGCTAGGTTGTAAAATGCCATCTCATCGAGGCCAGACTTTTGCCCCTTCTTCGCGGCGTAATCATCCATATAAAAGCGCCTCCGGTCCACAGCTTCACCGAACTCGACGTTGTATCGATTGGCAATGAATGCCGCGTTTGCGTAACTGGCGCGTTCAGCGTTTGGATCTTTCGCGTACGGGCCGGGGTCGTAAGGCACCTTCTCGGGAGCATCGAACATCGAGCGAAAACGGGTTTCCGCCTCCGCTTGCTGTTGAGCTTGAGTGGGCCATTCCGGCTCCCCGTTGTCGAACTGCTGCGATTGGTAGCGCGTGAGCACGTCCAGCATCCATGGGCGATCCTCTGGCGCGGCGGCGTCTATCGAGTTTGCTAAAACGAGGGCTTCACTTTCGAGGATTTTGGGCATGGCGCTTTCGGATAGAGTCGATAGATGGGCTTGTTACTCCGTCAATGGTTGGCAGCGTCGTTCCAATCGCGGATGAGCCGCCGGATGCTACAGGCGGGAGACCCGCCTTCTTGCGAAGGTCGGCAACCTGCGAATCGTAGAACTGCCGAAGCTCCATCGCCGTAGCCTTCGGATTGTCAGCCTTAAACTTGTCGAGCGATTGCAGGATTTCCGTCTGCCGCGCGCCAGCCTCTCGGCTTTTTGCCAAATCTTCGATCTCGAAATTCTCATAAGATGCGCCGCGCAACTCTTCCGGTTGCGTGTTCCACCAAGCCTCGCGCGCTTTCGACTCAATGAAGTCGATGCGTCGCGGTTCGTCTGGATGTCGTTTCGCTCGTCCTTCAGCCTCGGCCTTTATTTGCGCATCCTTCAAGGTGTCGATCTGCGCTTGAATCTTCGGCGGCAGCTTCGTGTTCAAATCGGATAATTTGCCAGTCAAGGGGCCGAACATGCCAACTTTCAAATCATCGTCAGCCGTCGAGTACACTGCTCCCTTGGACCGGATATAAGGGTCGCTCGTTGCGCCGACTCGCTCTTTCAAGGCGGCCTGCGCTTCAGACAAATGCGCACCCTCTAAATTCGCCTGCATTCTGGTGATGAACATGGCGTACTGCGGAGAATCGGCGTCATACTCAAAGTTCGCAGCCTCTTTCATGATGCCGGAATAGACTTGCGCGTCGTTCGTGGGGCCGTCGAGGATCGTCGCCAGTTCTGCTTTTTGTCCATCCGACAGGCGCGCAGAGTCGAGAATCATGCCGCGCAGTGCGTCAGGCTTGACCTTGCCTCCCTTCATCTTGTCCACGATCTCGGCATATTCACCGCGCTGAAACTCAACGATTCGATTCTGCGAGGCGACTTCCAGCGAGTTGTATTGCGCCTGCGAGATAGTGCCTCGACCAAGATCATTCTTGGCAGCTTCCAGACCGTGCGTTGGATTCTCATAAATGAGGTTCTTCATATCCTGAAAGGCGTATTGGTTTTCCGCCTCCTCAAGAATGCTGGCCTTTTCCGTGTCGGTCAGATCGGGTGACTCGACCACTTTTTGACGCACATCTTCAAAGGTTGCCGCAGCATCCTTTTTGAGTGTCTCAATCTCCATCAAGGTATTCGAGCGCCGCGTTTCCTTTGCACGCTTGAGCGAGTGAAATTTCGCGAGTTCCGCCTCTTCCGGCAGCATCACGCCCGTTTTTACAGCGGCCCCATAGGATGACTCGATTTGCCCGTCGTCGCCCAATCCTTCGCCTTGCTCGATTCGTAGTTGCAGCGCCGCGCCTGTGCGGCGTCCTGCATTCTTGAAGGCATCACCCTGCACGGAAATCGTCTGCTTGTCCGCCCATTGCCCGAAAGAGCGCGACAAATTCAGCCGCGCTCGATCCGTGATCTTCAGCCCGTCGATGTGCTTTTGCGTCGCATTCTGCATCTCCTGCCACTTTGGGAGCCATTGCGATTCGTCGGCGTTAGCCGGGTCCCTGCGCCACGTATTGAACTCCTGCGTTTTGGCGCGCATGACTTCCTCGGCCTCGATCAGATTCCGCGTGTCGGTCAGTTCTGCGTACTTGGCATGGAGATTGGTAGCAACCGCGCCAACCTGCCCGATTGCCTCTGCCATCTGCATCCCTTGCGAAGGACCGGCAGACTGAAGGCGCACGGTCGCCAACGGCTGCGTGGAGACGTTCGGGGCGCGGGCAATGGGAGCAAGAGGAACAAGGGCCATAATCAGAAGGAGCGGAAAAATGCAATCGAGCCCCAAATCATCATGGCAATACTTGCCGCGAGTAGGCCGCAAAAGACAAGGGCGGTTTGGTGGTCGATCATGGGACGGTTCCTGACGTGGTTCTTGGCGTTCTTGGCGTGTTCTGATATGCGCCATATCCGGCATTTACCGCACTCGCCGCACCAGACAGGATTGTAGCGCCTCGATTCGGCCCGTTCGCTAGCGCAGTAGCCGCGCCGTTTGCCCCGCCTGCCAGCGCAGAAGCCCGCTGATGGGCAATGTTGCGCTGATTGACATCGCTGGACCATGCGAGGTTTGAAAGGTCTAGCTGGTTCTGCACCTCGGAATCTGCCAGGATGTCGAGCGGCGTGCCCGTCATCAAGATTCCCTGCCCCGAGATTGCGGCCGTCTGCTGCTGCCGGAAGCGCTTCTGTTCGGCGACTTTCGCCCGAGCTTGCGCGTTCTGCTGCTCTGCCGCCGTCTTTGCCGCCGCGTCAGCGCTTGCCGCCTCGGCGTTGGCGTTCATCTGCGCTTGAGTTGCCGCCCGCTTGGAAGCGGCTTGCTGCGCCGAATAGCTGGCATACGTTGACGCCGCTGCCACAAGAGCAAGAATGATCGCCTCTACTACGCCGTAGCCAAGAATTAAAGGGGCATCAATCATGATTTCGAGAGTTCAGATTTGAGGACGTAGCCGAGCATATTGAAAGGCGTGGGGTCGGAGTGCAGGAAAGTCAAGGTCACGGCATCCACCCAATCAGGTTTCAAATGTTGATCGCGACGGCCAGAAAACACCGCTGTCGTGCCTGCTGGATATTCGAGACTGTAGGCCGTTCCTGTGCTCGTGCTCTTGTATTGGCCGCCAAGGGACTTGTGAAACAAGACCTGCATCCGCTGAGCGTTGAACTTGTGGCCTTGTGCGGTGCCGTCCTGTAGCACGAACTCAAGCGGCATGGGCTGAATCGTGGAAGTGTAGGCGAGTCCGACGAATAGCGAGGTTGCCGCCGCAGAGAGCGTGATTGCCCCGCTGGCAACCGTCTTACTCTCGATCGTGTCGCCATCCGCCCATACTTTGACCGCCGCGCCTTCCAGATGAGACAGGCCGGAAACCGCCGTTCCGCTCGCCATCGTGATCTTTTTCGCGCAGTCGAGATAGCAAAAGTCGGTTGCCGTGCTGAAATCGAACTCTTGCGCAGTCGGATAGAACCGTTCCAGGTAGCGTTTCGTTGAGCCGTTGATTGTCCGCTTCACCACCACCCAGACACGATCTGCGTCCCCGTCGCCGCGAACGATGGCAATCGACTCGAAAAGCCCGTTCGTCGTGCGCTCAAACCATGCGGTAATTTGATTCTGGCGGTTGTAGCTGAATCCCAAAAGCCGCCCGTCAGCCGTGACAGCCCACAGAATCGGGTCTGGCTCGCTCTGGTAGGCCGTTGCCACAATGCCGCTCTCTGTGATCGACTCAGCCCGCATCGTCATGTCAGGCGCTTCGTACGCGTCGTTCGTGAACACATAGGCAAACTCGAAAACCTTCCGCCCGGTCGGCGATACCCAAAGGAGAGAATCGCGGGTTTGAATGGGCTGGATGTTCGAGCTTCCCGCCCGATTCCTGCGGATGGCTTGCACGTTCGAGGGCTTCAACACTTCCGAGCCGTCGCCGCCGCCCTGAATCGTCCATTCCTCGCCGCCCGTGCCAACAACAAGGCCTTGCCGGAAACTGGCAATCCATTTCACGAGGTTTGATTCGTTCGAGTTCAGCACGAGGTCGAAGCCATCGGAATCTCCCTCGCCGGTCGCGAAGTTAAAGAAGTCATCCACGACGCTGCCCCGGATTCGATTCGGCTCCTTGGCTGTACCTCCAAACCAAAGGCGCAGATTGTGAAGCCCGACCGCGCCGGGGTAGCCGTTGTCCTCGCTGAATGCGTGCGTGTAGAACGAGGTTGTGGCAATTCCCAGCGCTTGCACTCGAACGACCGACTGGAACGGCAGACCAGAACGCACCTTCAAAACCGTGGAACTCGTGAGCGCCAGCACATCAAACGGCAACTTCACTTGTGCGTCTGATGCCTCAAGCAGAACGGATGAAACACCATAATAAATCTGCGTGTTATACGTACACCATCCAGCGAGACGATACCAAGCCCCTTCTAGGGGCGCTTCGTCCTCATACAAGAACGTCCCTTGGTAGTAACCTCGAATATTCCACTCCTTGATGACCTCGAAATTCACACCATCGAGACTCTGCTCAAGACGAATGTCGCAGATTGGCGCGCCGTTGGTCTGCCAGGCCGTCGAGATTGTGTAACCTCCTTGAATGAAGATGGCCGACGTTGGCGCGTAGGCGCTCGGGCCATAAACGCCGTTCAGGTTGATGTAGACGCCGCGCGAGGTGGACGTGTTGGACTGGTAAAGCGCAGGCTCGATAATAAAACTGTCCCCAACGTCAATGCCGGTGAAGATATTGGCATTGCTGGCCGTGAGCGTGTATTCGATTTCCGCGCCTGTCGCGACGCGCCATTTGTTCGCCGCAAGATCGGTCGCGAACGTGCCCGACGTGTGAGCTACGAGGCAGTAATAAGCGACGCTCGTTTGCGTGCGGATGTTGCCGACTGCGTAGCCTGTTGTTGTTGCCCACGCCAGATGATCAAACGCCAGCGTCACGGTGTAGCCTGCCTCCTGCGAAAGATCATGCTCTTTGAGGGGCGGGAAAGTGTAATCGACCGCGCCAACCAGAAACGAGTACATAACCGCCGTTGTCGTCGCCGTGCTCCATGCTGAATTGCGGATGAAGTTCGATGTCAGCGAATCGACGGGCACCGACTCGATCAAGAGCGGTGGATGATTCGGATGGACGAGGATTAGCAGGCGGTTGATCTGCTGAAACTGGATGTCGTTTAATTCTTCCTCGTCGTAATCGTTCGGCCATTCGATAATGGATCCCGTCAGCGCGTGCCAGTAGCCAGCCGCGAGCGCCGTCGCGAAGCTCGAATCAGTCGCCGCGTCATTGCCGACGCGTAGGTAATTCGTCCCGCTGTCTGAGGCGATGTCGCCGAGATAGTAGGTCGTCGCCGTCGAGTGAGCGACAACCGAGTAATCGCTTTTGATCTGGAGGTAAGCCGGTTCATCCTCGCGCCAAAAGCGAATGTAACCCTCGCCGACTTCGAGCAGGTAGTTTTCAAGGCGGGAAACACGGATGGGAAACAAGCGGCTCTTTTTAGTCGAGTCCTTCGTTTCTCCGAGGTATTGCGTCCCCGGCGCCTTGAATGCCCCGCCGTAGGGGCGAATGACAAAGTTCTCAAGCTGGAGACAGCCGGTGCGATACTGCTCGAAATCAACACGCCCCTCGATCAGGGATGAGTAGAGACCGCCGTTAAAGTTGACGTGAAGCGAGTTCATCGGGTGGAAATCTGGCCGCGTCGCGCTCGGATCATGTCGGAATCGTAGGACGGTTGGAGAACTCGACCCTTCCCGGCACGCGCATCATTCCTGCGAGCCTGCGGGCCGATGATTCCTTCAAACTGTCGGCGCATCTGTTCGCCGCGCTCCGTGCTCTTGATGATTTCGGGAGCGATGTAGGAAGCGAGAAGGAAGGCGTAGGCGTTGATAAAGTCCTGCGTCCAGGTCGTAACGGTCGTGTGCTGGTAAACGTAGGTGAGTTCAAGCTCGATGTCGTCGGACAGGATGTAACCCGCCTCGATGGCGTAGGGCGCGGAATCTTCCTCGTTGCCATCCTCGCCGTTCACGCGCACAACGCGCAGGCAGTCGGAAGGGATGGCATGGCGATACCCCCAGCCGTGCAGAGGTGCGAGGATCCACTCGCCCGCTCCGCTTATGTGCGCTCCTGAGAACACCGAGCCGTCGAGGTCGAAGGTGTCAGGGTCGATTACCGTGATTCGCCAAGTGCCATTTGCAGCCGGAACGCCTCCCACGTCTTGAATGTGGATTCGGTCGCCAGTCGAGCGCCCGTGAGTCGTGGCAGTCACGCGAATCTCGTCACTCGCGCCCGCATCCGCCAGCGCCACGCCTGAAAAGTCGGTCCACGTCAGCGTCAGGAAACCGCGCTTCATGGCGAAGTTCCACGGGTGCGACGCGAGGCACTCGTCACGAGCAGGAGCAAACCAACGCCGAACTGCCTCCGCTTGAGGCGTCGAGTCCGTGTCGATGTCGGTCGCCGTATTGGCTGAGACGAGGGACAGGGCAAGGTTGCAGATTTCGGTTTTCGTCATGGCTCAAATCTCATTGTGAAAAACCCCGCCGCCCCAATGAGCAAAGGACGACGGGGCGAGGATGTCACCAACCAAGCGACAAATTGACGGACTTAGGCGAGACTGTAAACAATCGTCCAGGTCTGCGAGTGCGACGCGCCGTTCGTGACGGTGCCCCAGGTCACATAGACCCAGGCGTCATCTGTCAGCGTGACAGGCGTGATACCTGCCGCGCCCGACGTGGTCGCGAAGTTCTCGAAGCCAGCCGAGCCGCCGAGCACAAGGCCGGTGGAGTAGCCGTCAGCGTCGCCCGTCGCGTCGTCGTAGATGTAGCCGACGGTGCCCGTGCAGGCATCGCCAGGATCGGTGTGATCGACTTGGCAGAGTTGCGGAATCACGCGCGCGCCTTTCGGCAGTCGCACGAGATAGAGAGGGTCAGCAGTCGCGGCGGTGTATGCCGTCTTGCTGACTTGAATGACGTGCAGATTGCCGCCCGCCTGTTTTTGATTTGGAGCTTGGCTCATGTCGGACAGAGCGGCCAACTGAGCGGTTGCGAAGGTAGTGTAAACGGAAGCCATAACGGTTCAGGAATGAATTGTTTGAGTGAGTGAAAAAGGAAGTGGCGGGAGGTTTTGACGCCTCCCGCCGAGTTCAGATTATGACGGGCTTTCGTCCGCATAGACGCGAACGACGCGAGGCGACTCAGTGCGGACAGCGCCACAGCGATAGACGCCGCGAAGCTGCTTGCAGTGACGACGGCCTGGGAGCATGTCGATGTGAGTGTTTCGACCGCCATCCGCGAACTTGATGCCGGACTTAGCCCAGGCAAAGCAGGTGCGAACGTCGGTGCCACTGTTCAGCGTCAGGCGCTCAGAGCGGATGAAGTTGAACCCTGCGAAGCGTTCGGCCTTGCCTTCAACAAGTGCCTTGACGCTCGCGTAATCCGCGCTCGTGACCTGAGTGAGCAGGAGCATATCTTGCAACTGCTGAGCCGAGATCGCAAAATAGCGGTCGTCGTCGTCAATTTCGCCCTCATCGAGGATCTTCTTCGCCTGGAGAACCTTCGCAACGGTGATACCGCTGTTTGCCGTGGAACCGCTGGCGACGTAATCGACGGCCACCTGATAGGCGGTATCGAAAGCGTCGGTCGTGGTGCCGTCCTCGCCGATGTAGCGAGTAGCGTCGAAGGCCGAAATGATCACGTCGTCCTTCGTCCGGTTGCTGGCGTTGACGAGGGACTGATTTTCCTCGCTATCAGGAAGCGCGATGGTGCCGAGCTGCATTTCGTCGTCTTCGTCCCAGACAATGACGCGCTCGAATTTGCGCCGGTAGATCCAGTATTCGGAGCCGGTGCTGTCGCCGTCTGGAGTGTCGCCCTTGCGGGTCGTTACTTCAGTCATCGAGCCGTTGTCGAGCTGGTTGAACTTGCGACGCTTGCCGGTGATGGTGGTTTGCGTGACCGCCATACCGAGGCGGGAATCTTTCTGCTGAGCTTTGAGTTCCCAGTTCTTGGAAAACTCGGTTTCGTAGTAGGAGGTGAGTGCGGACATAGCCGTAATGGAGATTGTTGATTGCGAGATTGGCGATCACGAGTCCTGATTGCCGGGATTGTTGTCCTCTCGCGGGTATCTCCATAGGAAGGCCGCTACTGGTTTGAACGGGTGCCATCGCTGGCCGTTCTGACTCTGACGCCGATTTGATGGACTAGCGGGATGAATGTCAAATTAAAACTCGTCATTGTGTCTTTTTCATCAAGCCTTTCTCCTTCAAGCCTTTCTCCTTATGTTGCGGGTATGGTTGCGGGCGCACTTGCTGGCAGGGATGCGGCTACCCATGCGGCAGAACTGCAAGTCCTTCATTATGTTGCAGGTTTGTTGCAGGCGAATTGCCTCCGCGAGTTTTAGTTTGCCAATGGGGAAAACTTCGGCTACCTCAGAGGTCTTCTAAGCCTTCAAACAGCAGCCCGTTTTCCATCACTGGAAGCGGGTTTGTTGTTTGGGTTAGGCGCCGATCCGCCCGCGATCGCAGGCAAGTAACTTCCCCACATAATAAACGCAACAGGCAGCGTGAACTGCCTCCTGAAGTCGCCGCGACATTCACACGGCCCGCCCTCGCAAGAGAGTGGGCCGTTTTTTTTGACACCAATCCCCCGGCATGCCCTCCATCAAATTAAAACTTGCGCCGATTCTTGAATGTGGGAGAATCCGGCGACTCGAAAGAGTCTGCTCTGAGTGGAACCGGAGTGATCCGGTTGCTCATAGTGCAAAAAGCCCGGTCGTTCTCCACTCACGACCGGGCTTTTTCATGTCCTGATTCTTGACCCTCTCAGCAAAAGGGGTCAGCGAAGCGGAGACGCCAGCAACGCGACAATGCAGGCCGTGAGAAAGCCAGTGCTGTTCATCGCGTCAACTCTTGAACTACTCGCAGGGAGCGGTCAAATACCGTGCTGGCGCGAGGATAAACACAGCCGGTAGGGTTCCCCTCATTCTCTCCGCTTGTCGTGGGGAGGAGGGAGGGGTTTGCCTGAGATGCTACGAACTGATTAACCGACCAACGATATGCAAGACTTCTTCAAGCCAGATATTCCAGACGACGCCATTTACCACGTTGGAGTCAGCGGAGGCAAAGACAGTGGGGCAGTTCTCCTTTGGATGGTCCACGAAAGCGGAATACCTCGCCACCAGATCAACGCGACGTTCTGCGACACCGGCCATGAACATGACTGGACCTATGCGCAAATTGAGACACTTTCAAAGCACGTTCACCCAATCGAAACCCTGAAGCCAAAACTTGGTTTTTTTGAGCTTGCTGAAAATAAGCAGCGGTTTCCATCATCTGAGGCTCGATTTTGCACCCAGAACTTGAAGATATTTCCAACGCAGGATCATGTTCGATACCTGCTTGATGCTTACAAGCATGTGGTGGCAGTATCTGGTGTGAGGTCTGCCGAGAGCTATGACCGTGCAAAGCTGCTTGAATGGGACTACTCGGGCAATTTACTCTGCATCGCATGGAGGCCTCTAATCACTTGGAAGATTGAAGATGTCCTGGCCATCCATGCGAAATACGGCATTCCCATGAATAAGCTCTATGAGGCAGGATCGGAGCGCGTTGGGTGCTTCCCGTGCATCATGTGTAAAAAGAAAGAGATTCGATCCATTGCTATAAAGTTCCCTGAAAGGATAGACCTAATCCGCAACAAGGAACGTGAATTTGGCAGTTCATTCTTCACTCCAGGACGCACGCCAAAAAGGTTTCACTCCGGTTCATGCGTGAACAAGAAAGGTGAAACCGTCACTTTCCCATACATTGACGACGTGGTGAAGTGGAGCATGACCGGCAAACGCGCCAAAGGCTCTTACTTGGACGACGAGCCGGAGCCGGTTTCGTGCTCAAGCGGCTTTTGCGAGTAATCACCCCACCTTGAACCCGCAAGCCACACGAAGCGCCTGCATGGGGAAAGCCGGGCCAGGATCAACCTTCCGACTCGGCGCAATGTCATCATGCCCCACGACACCGTCAAGATTGTAGCGCTTCACGAGCGCCTTGGCGACCTCCTCGCAGGCCGCAAGCTGTTCGACCGGGTAAACCTCCCACCGCTTGAGCGTGCCGCCGTTCTTGTGCCGCGCTTCCGTGGGAGGAAACTTTGACCAGCGTTTTGTCAGCCGCTCGTCATCGCCAGCGTTTGCAAGCTCGATCCCAATCGAGCACGAGTTGAGGTTGCTGAATCCCTGCCAGCGCGATACGCCAGCATGGCCGCACGTCACGTTGAACGGGCGACACTGGTAAACGGTGCCGTCTCGATCAATGACGATGTGAGCGCTTGCGCCTTTAGCCGCAGGAGTGCGCCAGAACTCAATGGAGCTTTCCGCCGTCGCCCCGCTAGTGAAGTGAATCGCAAGGAAGCGCCGAACGGGCATAGGCGAGCCGCCAGGGATCGGACGACGCATTGCGCCTTCTAGCCAATGGTCGGCGGAGATGTTCACGCCGCATCCTCCTTGACACCCTGAAGCCGCATCATCAACGCCTGAGCCTCTTTCTGGCGTGCAGGCCCTTCCTTGCCGTTGTAGGCGGCATGCCAAGGATTCGCCGGATTGCGCCGGATGTCTTCAGCTTGTGCCGCGCCGTCGAGCGGAATGCCCGTCTTGTCGGCACCTACGACAGCGTCCGGCTTGATCAAACTGGAAACAGTGAGCATGGCCTTCACGAACTTTGCGTTGTTCGCAAGCTCTCCGTCGTTCAGGTCGAAGCCGGCGAGTTGTGCCGCGCGTGCAGCTTTGCCCAAGTTCGCGTCATAGTCGTTGCCCCAGTCCTTTTTCAGTTCGGCTTGCTGGCCTTGCACCCAGGCGTCAATCTGAGCCTGCCCCTGCTTCACGGCGTCGCCCATGTTCGCCATTTGCCATTCCGCGATCTTCTGCGCAGCCTGCGGCGGAATGTTCAGCGAGTGCGCCAGCTTGACGAAATCTGCCGCTTTCTCCTCGTTCCAGGTGAGTCCCTCGGGAATCGAGGCGGGCTTTTCGAGCTTGTAGTCATCAACCTTTTGAGGAACGCCGAGCACGTCACGAATCTGCACGTTGAACTTCTCGACCTCTTCGGGCTTGGCATCTGGAGCCGGGGCCTTGAGCGTGCTCTTTTGACCGATGAGCTTGTTCGCGTTCACCAGCCCGCGCGCCATCTCGGTTGGATTCGGATACTTGCCAAGGATGGCGTTTGCGGCCTTCAGGTCGTCGGGCAGGTCGTTCGTCCATCCCTGCCGGAAGTTGCCGTCCTCGCCGAGAGACGAGCGGAAGTCGTATGCCTTCACGCCTTCGCCTTCGCCGCCTTGCTGCTGCTGTTGACCGTCATCCGCCGCGCCTGCTGCGCCGCCGAGAAGCGTTTGCCCGCCCCCGTTGCTGCCGCCGTCGCCGCCTTCTTCTCCGAAAATGAATCTGTTCTTGATGTACATAGTGTCTGGTGGGTTGGTTTATTCCTCGTCTGCGTCTGCGAAATCCTGGCTTGGTGCCGTGTCCTTCTTCTCCCCATTGAGCTTCCGATTGAGCCGCTCTTTCTCCGCGCGCTCGTAGTCCGCGAAGCTCGCAGGAATGCGCCGAGTCGGCGGGTATTTGGCACTCACCTCGTCAGGCGTGGCGTGAGTTTGAAACCACTTCACGAAATCGGGGGCCTTGTCGCCCATTGCCGGGTGATGCAAAGGAGGCGTCGGGATCTTGCCTGCGTCAGCCAGCGCAAGGAGTCGAGGCAGGCCGAAGGCTACGGTAACGGCTCCCTGCGTCGGTGTTTGTGGAGCCTGTTCGATTGGCACCATGGGCAATTCCCGTGATTCCTGCACGTCTTGTCGAATCTCCGGCTTTGGCGATATGGGCGCTTTTTGGTTCTGCTCATTGTCTTGGTCTTTGATGGTGTGCCGCAGCTTCGAGCCGTGCGCCTTATTGATCGCTGCCTTGACCGTGGGGCCAATGACTCGGAACGAAATACATTCGTCGCCGACGATCTGGCCGATTTCCTCGCCGTCCTTCGAGACGATACCGCTTGTGATGGTGATGTTCATGGTTGGTTTATGCTGCCTGCGTTGGTTTCTGCGGAGTCGTTTCGTCCTCCAATCGCTCGCGACCCAGGCAAAGGCGGCGGGCAAAATCTCTGAGCACTTCTTTCTGGCCGTCGCGAACGGCGGCGGCGTGCGTGTTGTAGCCATCCGTCGCGACGAACGAGGGCGACAGCATACCAAAGCGTAGCTGCGCATCCTCAAACACGACCTTGAACGACTTATTCAGCGCCAGCTCAGCCCATGCCGCTGTCACCGCTGCTTGCCGGTCCATGCGCTTTGCGTCGGCCTCAGTCATCGCGAATCACCTCCCCGCGAATCACCTCCCGCCTTCCGGTGCGTTCCTGTTCCGCGAGTTTGGCGACCGTCGCAAGAAAGCGGTCATAGGCGTACTCGCCCATCTCGAAAGCGTCAGTCTCATCGAAGCCCGCCCCAGGAGGGAGCGCTTGCCGATCCTCAAACTTGCGACCGTGGAACTTGAACTTGAACAGGAAGCAGGTGAAGCCCTCGGTGTATGCGCGCCGGATGTCGGCGGCAGTCTTAAACCGGGTGGATTGCTCGTTGAACTCGTAAATGTACAGTTCATTCCCACGAGAGAAGTCCTGCGCGAGGTTCAAATCAGGGCGTTTTGGCGTTTGGTCCTTCATGCTTGAGCCATTTTTTGCAGTCCTTCCATGCCACCGACCGCGCCGACAGCCTTCGCGCCCTGCTCGACCATCTGCATTTGTGCAGCGGCAGCTTGCGCCTGAGCCTGAGCCTGTAGCTTGGCCTGAACGACTTCTTCCGGCAGGATGTAGTCAGTAGATACCCCGGCGTCCATTGCCGAGCCGCGCGCCCATGCCACCCAATCGAATGCCTCCATGACCTCTGGGCGAAGTGGAGCAATCGAGACAATGCGCTGAATGTGTCGGTCAGCCTGCACGTTGCGCAGGTTGCGGATGGCAAGAGCGAGACGAGACGAGAAGGTGACGACAGGGGCAGGAACGAAGCCCATAAACTCGCTGACGGGCTGAATGGCTTCTGGCGGAGGTTCCGGCAGCATGCCGTTTTCCATCCACATCGAAAACATGGCCTGAAGCATGGGCGTGTGTTTCTCGCTCGATTGGCGGGAGAATGCAGGCGTAATCGCCGTGATCTTCTCCGCAGCACGCTCGTTGATTTCCGTCGCGGTCCTGATGCCGTCGAGGCCCTCGAACATGTTGAAGAGATTTGCGTGAAACTTGGCGCGGATCATCTCTTGCCGGAGTTTGTAGCGGTCAACTCCGATTGTGTAATTGCCCTCGACCGCAATTGGTTTCGGCTCAAACATGCCCGTGCGGATGTAGTTGATTCCGCCCGCAGACAGGATCAACTCACCTTCCATCTGCTCGTCAGCGATCATGGGCGGGCGAACTCGCTTTTCCGCCTCGCAGTCGAGGATCATTTGCAGGAAGTTGATTTGCCGAGTGTCAGGCAGCGCAGCAAACCCAGGGCCGTAGCCGTATGCCGTCTTGCCTTCGAGTGCCGTCCACTTCAGGAAGCGCCCCACGCTGAACGGGAAGTAATCGAATCCGCTTTCACGCAGCAGGTGTTTCTGATTCGCCTCGACGTAGCAGGACGCGAAGGCTTTGCCCCATCCTGCCATCCTCGCCAGTTCGTTGTCTGGCCGCTCCGAAGCTGGGCGCGGGTAAACGGCATGGATGATCTTGATCTTCTGATGCTTGGCGCGGTCGTCGTCGGAACGCTTGGCCGTCTCCGCGCTGACATTCTCACGCCCGAAGTAGGAAACGACATCTTCAACCGTCCACTCAAATTCCCGGTAAAGCGTATCGACCTCGCCGAAAGGATTCTCCTCGATGCAGTAAGAGCCCGTCGAAAGCGCCTCGAAACGCATGCGACCATCTTCAATGCCAAAGTACATCGCCGAAGTCCCAAAGCCGCAGTGCGCGAGAAGATCCTCGTGACTCTCGGTGTAGAAATTGGAGTTCGACATGTATTCGCGCCCGAGTTCCGCGCAATCCATCGTCCACCGCTTCACGCGATCAACGCCGCGCATTTCGCGAACAGGCTCGAAATTGAACCACGGCTCATTGACTGGCATCGTCCACGACATCAAACCGCCCGCGAGCGTCATCAAGGCGTCGCCTGCCGTCGTGTCGAATAGTATGCCTTCTTTCGTCGTGTCGGGAGTTTCCGACTTGGACGAGATGCCAGCGCAACGAGGAGCCATCAACTCGGCGATTTCCTGCCAAGTGCTCATCCATGGGGCGCGATCGGACTGCATTGCCTGCCATCGCTGAACGATCTTGAGCGCGCGGCCTGAATCGGCGGGCTTTTGAGGAGGCTCGTTCATTTGTAATGCTGGACTATTTTCCTTTTGGCGTTTTCCAACAATTGTTCCAACCGCGTCACCGTGTCGTTTTCAGGGACAAGCTCAGACGTGGAAAACGCCTCGCCTCGATATGTCGTCGTCGTGACAAATTCAGCCGTTCTCGGATTTGGATACCAAGGGCGGATTTCGACTGTGATTTTCTCGATGTTCATGGTTCGCCCGTGTAACTGCCGGAAGCTCCGAGGGTTTTCGCCTTGCCTTGCTGAGCCATGGCACCGAGCACGCCACCTTGAAGCGCATCGACGCCACCAATGCGCCGCTTGGCCTGCATTGAAGTCTTAGCCTTGGCTGCTTCCGTATCAGCCGCAGGAGCCGCAGGAGTTGTAGCGGGCGCAGGCGGCGCTACAGGTTCAGGACCGCCGCCAAAATAGAGGTTGCCGCCGTAAATGTGCCTTGGGTAAGGGTGACTCATGGAGAGTCTAGGCGGATTAACTCGGCGATTGTCAAACAAAAAGCCCCGCTCTCTTGTGAGAAACGGGGCTGTATCCGGTGCCTTCTTCCTCCCATTCGCGGCTCGATCAATGGGCAGTAGGTGGTGATTACTTCATTGGTTCGTCCTCCTGTTATCGGAGTGTGTAGAGGCTGTATTATCTCTTTTCGTCCGCTTTCCGCAAGCCAGCAAACCGCTCCCACGCCAGAAACTTGACCGCCTTCCCACGTCGAGCGAATCCCAGCCAGGGCAAAGGACGCGGCAACCAGCGAGCAGCGACCTCCAATTTGCCGCACAGTAGCCAGAGGAACCAGCAATCCGCCGATTCGAGCGGCTCCACGTCGGAGATGTCGCGGAAACGGTCAGGCTTCCAATCTCGGCGAACTGGACGGGCGAAAGCGATCGCTTCCGGCGTGCAGACGACATAGCCGGAAACGATATGCGCGGCAAGATCGTGCTCGAAATCGGTCGTTTCGTAGCCGTAGAGCTTCAAGGCTTGCTCGAAAGGTGTCATCGCCTCCACCCCTGAAATGCAAACTTTGCCTTCTGCCGGTTGCGCGGCCTGTCGTCCTCATCCTCGCGATCCAACGGGTGAACCTTGGCGTCTGCGCACGGCATCGTTGGCACCAGTCCGTGCTCAACCGCCTCGAAAAGCGTCCGTAAACTATCGGCGCAGTGATCGCACACGCCGTCCTTCAGTGGATGCTCTTGCAGCGCGCCCGTTGTGTTCATGGCGCGCCGGTAGTTCTCAAGTCTTCCGACCGCAGAAGGCAGCGTTTCGTCAGCAAGAACCGTTTCCTTGTCGCATCGGGCATGGAACCAGCATTTCGGCAGGTGTCGCCGCATGTAATCGATCCCCGTCCACACGTTCGGGATGCGAGGCACGACCACGATCCGATTTGCCGCAATCCCACTCTCGATGAGTTGAGCCTTGAAGGTCTTAGCGCTCCCTTTGTCCTTCGAGTCGGCATCGTGGGGAAGGAAAATCTTCTCAACCCGCCCGTATGCAGCCTCCCACTTCGCCACCTGCGCAGCGAGGCCGGCAGAACCGCCGCCGTCGGTGCCGGACCAGTCCAAAAGGTTGACGTCACGCCTCCCTGGCTGAGAAAGCCAAGCTGAAAGTGTGTCTCCACCGCAGTCCACGGACACGAACATGGGCAAATGGACCTCAACCGGGAACTCTCGCACGCGGCCTTGCGCTCGAATCGCGGCAATCTGGGGCAGGATCGCGCCCATGACCACGGCCTTATCGCACTCCGCGATTGTGCTCGGGAACTCCTGAAGCATGTCTTCGCCCTGCTCGCGCTTCTTGCGCTCATACCATGCCTTGCGCGCGTCCGAAAGGTTGATGCCCTCCGCTGCCAGTTCAGCGAAGTATTTCGCCGTCACGTCCTCCGTAGGCTTGAAGCCGTCGAGTTGGTAATCGGGGTGATTCCACCACGGGAAGAAGTGAAGCCGCCAGTCCGCGACAGACAGAGGCTTGCCGCATGCTTCCTTGGACAGCCTGAACAGTTCGTAACAGGGCCCAACTCGCCCGCCGAGCATGGTCGTTTCCACGGTCACTATGTCTTGCGTCAGAACGGCGTTAATCGAGCCGCGCCGGATCTTCCGGCCCTTCTCAAGGCTCGCGTCGCAGATCGGGCCGAACTCGGAGACGTGCAGGCGTTGCGGCGTGCGTCCAGTGAACGACGTTCCAGCCTGAAAACTCGATCCGTTGTGCCAAGCGAGTTCCCCGTTGTTGTCGGTCAGCAGTTCGTTTGCCTCGTGGATGAGCAGCCACAGCGCCGCAATCTTCGGGTCTGGATGCTTTGGCCCATTCACCCAGGCAAAGCGGAAAATCTCGAGTTTTTCCCACGCTGCCGGTTCCGTTTCGTCAATGATCGCGGCCTTGAAGTTCGGGTTGAAAACGCAGTCGTCGCCGTTTTCGAGCACGACTTCGGTCGAAACGCCGAGCTTTCGCGCTTTCGGGATGAAGTTTCGCGCGTGCCGATTGTGCCGGTATTCCAACTGTTCAGGACGCGGCACGAACGCAGCAGGCCCGCCGTTGATGAGAATGACGTAGAGGTTGTTGAGCCGCCACTCGCGGTCTTTCAGGAGGTCGAAGAGTTCTTCACTCATGCGTTACCCATGCGTTACATTTTTGATTGCCGCCAGCGCAGCAAGTAACTTCTCGTCGCCTGAGTGCTCGACCTTATCGGGCTGATACCATCCGGCCATCTTGTTCAATTCCTTCGCGGCATCGAGTTTGGAGGGCGTTTTCACCTGCTCAACCTCCCACTCTTCGGCATCCTCACCCTTGCCGACGAACTTCCTCGATCGCTTCACCTCTTGCGCTAAAGGCGAGTTCTCGGCGACCTCCTCAACAGGTGTTTCCATGCAGGCCACAAGGAACCTGGCTATGGTTTCCTGCCGAACGCCGAGCTTCTGCTCAAGCACTTCGTGAAAGCTTTTTCTCAATTCTGAGACCCTTAGCGAAACCTTTTCGTCCGCGAGCAGCCTCGACGCCCCTGTCATACAGGCGTCTGTTTTGGTGCCCGTCTCGGCCACATGCTGCCTATAAGCAGCACAACCTGACATGCCCTCGGCCAACGCTTGCGCGAAAGCCTCATGCTTTGAATTCTTCAATACTGGCATGGTCTGAAAAGCGGGTTAAACGTCTCAAAGTCAAGGCGAACCGTGGCGCTGCGGCAAACGGACTCGCTTAGGCTCGCTCGTTGCCGAGCTTGGTGTTCCCCTTCCTCTTCGGCAGTTTCGCCAGCGCCTCAGCTTGCACCGCCCTGTCAGGCACGTTTCGCGCAGACTCCCAGTTTTGCAGCGTCCGCACTGAGCGAGCGATGATTGCAGCGGCGGCGCTTTGCGGGCGTTCGCCGCGTGCGATGCGGAGTTGATCCGCAAATGAGGCGGCAGCGCCATTGCTGGCACCGCCGCCCGTGGTCTGGTTAGGACTCATTGTTTCCAATGCCTTTCGGCGAAGTTGTTTAGGCGGCACACCGTGCCGCGTCAATGTTGATGATTGTCCAGCGGTGTGTGCCGCTGTTGATGCCGTGGCGGGCCTCAGCCCAGACGCCGGGCTGAACTTCTTTGGATGAACTCCACGCGGAGTCCGTGTAGTTTCCAGGGTGTTGGTCGGCAAAATCCCAGTTCTCTACTGTTGGGCCGTCTCCGATTTTGATCGGGCCACGCAGCGCGGCCTCCACGAGCCGATTATATCCCACGGGGCAGGATGGGTGCTCCCGCTGGAACTCTGCCGCCGCCTTCTCAGCCGCCTTCTGTTCACGGACCTGCCGCACCCAGCTAGGCGGGTAGTCGATTTTATCGGTTGCCCAATTTATATATCCCATCTGGGACAGGCAGGCTTCGATTCTGACCAGCACCCACTCAGGGGCGTTCTTGAAGCGCGCCATGAACTGCGCGCCTGATTCACAGGCCAGCAAAGCATGTTTGTGTGGGACTGCGGCCCACTTGGCGGCAGCGTAGGAGTTTCCGGTTATGTCGGTGATATTCACTGTCTTTTCCGCGCCCTCCCCGCGTTTGGCCGAACTGCATTGGATCGACTCGGAGGCTTCAGCGTTTCCTCTTTTGTCGGCTCCCGAACCACCGGGAACACTGCTATCTTATACGCGACTCGCGCACTTAGCAAACTCTTATTCAAAGTATTTTCTGCTAGCGGAGATCGTCAGGGGAACCATACGCTGATCGCAACCGGCTAAGGCCGGTGCGATAGCTCAGCGTTAGCGACTCTTAGCGTAGCGAGCTATCCGGGCCTCGGCAGCGTCAACGCGCTTCTTGAACGCCTTGCCCGCTTCCTCTGCTTCGGTGCGGAGGTCTAGGATGGCAATGTAGGCCAGCAATCGCGGGTCTTTCGCTGCTGTGAGCTTTTCCACGCACTTCTTGCAGTAGGAGCCATCGCCGCTGCCAGAGCAATACATGCTGTGTGGGTAGCTGATTAGATTGTCCTTGCGGTGATCCCAGCAATATTCAGCCCCGCAATTATCGCAGGATGAAATGTAGTCTTCATCTTTGCCGCATTTATCGCAGCAATGCACTTCTTTGGTCTTGGATTTAATCATAGTCTTGGGTGGTTCGGGTTTGGGATGGTGGTCATGGTTCGCGGAATTGAAAGATTGAGCCAAGGAACAGAAGCGGAAGCTCCCAATGACGTTTTCCGCCTCGGTTCTTCTCGCACCAAAGATTGCGCTTCTCGTCATCGAAGCCGGTATCTGAATCGTCAGATGCAACCTTGCGGATCATCATCACCTTATCAGCGTCTTGCCCGATGGCCCTGCTTTCGCGCAGTTTGCCGCTGTCGTTGAGCTGCGATGCAGTCAGGATGACTTTGCCAGTCCGACGCGCTAAACGCTTCTGTCGGCGCGATATGGAGGCAAGAACGCCCTCCCGTGTGTCCGACTTCCGCGCGCTCCCGTCCTCCATGAGTTGCAGGTAATCGACCACCACCACGGCAGCGTCACTGCGTTCGATGTCGGCAAAGATGTCTGTCGCGCTGGCGTCCTCCACATCGACCAACTCGATTTGAGAAGCCCGCTTGATCTTCGCGCAGGAAGCGGAGACCGCCATCATTTGCCCCGGCGTCAAGTCTCCACGGTAAAGGCTCCCGTTATCGACTCGCGAGTGAGACGCCAGCAAGCGAAGCGATTGCTCGTTGTGCGGCATTTCCAGCGGATACCAGCGGACCTTGTGACCGTCCTCTGCCGCAGACTCGGCGCAGTTTTGAATAATCGTGCTCTTGCCGTCCCCAGGCTCACCAGCGAAAACCCAAACTTGCCCCGGCATCATCCCCCCCGTGTTGCGGTCGATGGTTGGAAATCCCGTGCGAATCCCTGGCAGTCTCCCAGGGTTTGCCGCCCGCTGCTCGATTTCGGCAAGTAGCGGGTCCATGGCCTCGCGCAACGAAACACTCTTGAGGAGTTGCCCCGGCATCTTCCCGGCCTCTTCCAACACGCCCTTGATCGTGTCCAGCGTCGCCGCAACCTCACCGTCCCGAGCTTGGAAGAGGAACGTCAAGGATCTGGCATGCGCCTCAATGTGCTTCCGCTGACTGTAAAGCTCCCGCAGAATGCCCATGTAGTGCGAGAACAGGGCCGGAATGATCATCATGCCGTGCAGCCGCGTGATTGCCGCAGGGCCGCCAACCTTGTCGAGGTTTCCGCTGTTGCGCAGGCGGTGCGTCAGGGAAATCGGGTCAATCGGCCTGCCCGCTGTGATTTCGTCCACCATCGCGCAAAAGATGATCTGATTCGCCTCCGAGTAAAAAAGCGACGGTGGCGAGGAGTGCAGGCACGCCGCCAATCTGGCCGAGTCCTGCATGAAGCACGAGAGAATTCCTTCTTCCGCCTCTTCACTGAACGGCATTGGCTGGTTGAGGCTCGCCAGCAGTTCTTCTGCCGATGGATGTTTTACAGGCATGATTGATATTTGGCTTTCTTCGGCGTGCTTCCAAAAAAGTTCTCCGACTCTTCGCGGAGTCCTTGCCAGCCTTTTCCGATGGTGTTCTCGATCATGGCGATTGCTCTCTTCTCACCCATGGCGGCAAGGTTCTT
>JAUPVD010000163.1 GCA_030917225.1 Pseudomonadota bacterium | reverse complement strand
TGATAGTAGAGCTGGATGGCTAGTTGGAGGATGGCCACCATCGTGCGCGCTGCATGGCTGCCCATGTTCAGCATGTCGTGATGGTAGCGAATCGCGTCGCAGATGAACTCCGGCAGCTTCCAGTGCTTGGCCACCAGATAACCGACAACGCAGTGGTCGGCATTGAAGCGGTGATCTTCCTCGACCAGATTGATCCATCGACCCGGTTCGTCGAGGTGCATGTCCTTGCAATAGGTGGAAAAGCGCTGCATCAGCACCGGTACGCCGCAATCGTGGAAGATACCGGCAAGGTACGCCTGATCGGGAAAGATGTTGCAGACTGAGACACGCTCCTCAGCGATCAGCATGGCCAGTTGTGCGATGGCATGGGAACGGCTCCAGAAGGCATCGAAGGCCTTGGCGCTGTGCTTGGACGGTACGGCATGAGCCAGCGACACTGCTTGAACAATGTTGTAGGTCTGCTTGATGCCGATTGCCTGCAGGATATGCTCGACCGACTCGAAGGGCTGCAGGTTGCGGTAGGCGGAACTCTGCGTCACACGGAACAGGGTGGCAACGATACCCGGATCCTGGCTGATTGAACGGGCAAGAATGCGCAGGTCGGAAACACCGCGCATGAGCAGGTGCTGCAATTCCTCCAGCACGGCCGGTTGCGCCGGCAGCTTGATACCCTTGTCGACCAGGCGCTTGATGCTCTTGCCCTCGTCGTCCGAAAGGGTGGTCAGCAAAGCCTTGTCGATGGCCATCTTTATTCCCTAGAGTCGTTCTTCGATGATCTCCACCCAGTGTCGCACGGGTTTGCTGCAACCGGACTGCAGGTGGGTCTGACAGCCGATGTTAGCAGTTGCAATCGCTGCCGGCGAACCCGCCGTGAGTGCCGCCAGCTTGTTGTCGCGCAACTGTTTCGACAGCGCAGGCTGCAGGATGGAGTAGGTGCCGGCTGATCCACAGCACAGATGCGAATCAGCTACCGGCGTCAGTTCGACGCCAGCCGCCTGCAACAGATCCTCGACCACGCCCTTGATCTTCTGTCCGTGCTGCAGGGTACACGGTGAATGGAAAGCGATCTTGACGGGCGAATGCTTCTTTGCCTCCAGCAAGGGCTTCAGTCGATCGGCTTCGGCCACCAGAATCTCGGCGACATCCTTGGTCAGTTCGGCAACGCGGGCTGCCTTGGCGGCATAGGCAGCATCGTGCTGCAACAGGTGGCCGTATTCCTTGACGTGGGCACCGCAACCGGACGCCGTCATGACAATCGCTTCGACACCGGAACCGGCGGACGCGATATGCGGCCACCAGGCGTCGATATTGCGACGCATGTCGTCGAGCGCCTGCTCATGTGCATCGAGGTGAAAGCGCAGGGCGCCGCAGCAACCGGCCTCCGGCGCTTCGAACAACGTGATGCCCAGCTTGTCGAGCAGTCGTACCGTTGCGGCGTTGGTGTTCGGCGCCAGACCGGGCTGCACGCAGCCAGCCAGCACGAGCATGCGGCGCGGGTGATTCGATTTTTCCGGCCAGGCACGCGACTGCCCGACAGCCGCTGTCGGCACCTTGTCGGCCAGCACCTGCGGCAACAGCGGCCGCAGCATCTGACCGATAGCCACGGCCGGGCGGAAAATCCACGGACGCGGCAGAGCTTCCTTGAGCGCCGCGCGCACGAGGCGCTGCCCGAGCGGACGCGGCACTCTTTCAGCCACGACCTTGCGGCCGATGTCGAGGAGGCGGTGATACTTCACTCCGGACGGGCAAGTCGTTTCGCAGGAGCGGCAGGTGAGACAGCGGTCGAGGTGCAACTGCGTCTTTTCGCTGACTGGCCCGCCTTCGAGCATCTGCTTGATCTGGTAGATACGCCCGCGCGGACCGTCGAGCTCGTCACCCAGCAGCTGATAGGTCGGGCAGGTGGCGGTGCAGAAGCCGCAGTGCACGCAGGTGCGCAGGATGGCATCCGCCTCGCGACCTTCCGGCGTGTCCTTGATGAAATCGGCGAGATTGGTTTGCATGGCTAGAAGTCCGGGTACATACGGCCGACGTTGAAGACACCGTTCGGGTCGAAAGCCTGTTTCAGATTGCGGTGGATCATGTGCAGCGGCGCCGAAAGCGGCTGGAAAGTACCCACGGCCGTTTTCAGCGCATCATTGGCGCGGTACAGCGTGGCATGGCCGCCGGCGCTGCTGGCCAGCGCTCGCAGCAAGGGTGCGTCGAGGTCGCCACGCAGCCAGCGCAGTGCGCCGCCCCATTCGATCAGCGTCGCGCCGGGCTGGCACAGCGGCGGCGTCACCGATGCCACGGAAACGCGCCACAAGGGATCCTGCCCCGAGAAAAAGTCATGCGACTGCTCGCGCACCGATTGCCAGAACGCCCCGGCATCGCCAACCTCTTCGCCGCCGAGCGATTGCCGTGCCGAGCGCACGGCCGCCACGGCACCCGCCAAGCGAATCGTCAGGGCGCCGTCATGCCAGGCCGATGCAGCGATGGGCAACGGCTTGCCACCCCAGGCATTGAGTTTCTCCAGCGCCTCGGTTTCGCCCATGGCAAAGCGCAGGGTCATGCCGGCCACTGGCAGCGGCAATACCTTCAGCGCCACTTCGGCGATCAGGCCCAGCGTTCCCAGACTGCCGGCCATCAGGCGCGGCACGTCGTAGCCGGCGACGTTCTTCATCACCTGGCCGCCAAAGGAAAGCAGCTCGCCCTTGCCGTCGATCATCTTCACGCCGAGCACATAGTCGCGCACCGCACCGACTGCCGCGCGACGCGGGCCGGACAGACCGGCCGCAACCATGCCGCCAACCGTGGCCTGTGGACCGTAGTGCGGCGGTTCGAAGGGCAGGCACTGCCCTTTCTTGAACAGTTCGGCTTCAAGCTCGGCCAAGGGTGTTCCGGCACGCACCACGACAACCAGCTCGGTCGGTTCGTAGGTGACGATGCCGCGATAGGCAGAAGTGTCGAGAACATCGCCGCGCAGCGCCTGGCCGTAAAAATCCTTGCTGCCGCCACCACGAATGCGAAGTGACTTGCCAGCCTCGGCCGCGTCATGCACGCGACCTATCCATTCCTTGAGCATTGCGTCCATCAGAACCTCGGGGGCGAGACTGCAGCCGGGTTGATGCCTCCGGCGCGGGTTTGCGTATATTCGCGGCAGCGTGCCAGCGTCGGGATGCCCTTGCCGGGGTTGAGCAGGCCGCGCGCGTCGAAGGCTGCCTTGAGCCGGTGGAAGGCCGAAATTTCAGCCGGCGTAAACTGCGCCGCCATCAGCTCGACCTTCTCGACGCCAACGCCGTGTTCACCGGTGATGGTGCCCCCTAGCTTCACCGACAGTTCAAGAATTTCAGAACCGAAACCGGTGGCACGCTCAAGCTCACCTGGCTGATTGGCGTCGTACATGATCAGCGGATGCAGGTTGCCGTCACCGGCATGAAAAACGTTGGCGCAGCGCAAGCCGTACTTGACCGAGAGGTCGGCAATGGCTTCAAGCATCTCGGCCAGACGCTTGCGCGGAATGGTGCCGTCCATGCACAGGTAGTCGGGCGTGATGCGCCCGACCGCCGGAAACGCCGCCTTGCGACCAGCCCAGAAACGCAGCCGGTCGGCTTCGTTCTGCGAAACCACCAACGAGGTTGCCCCGCTCTTTTCGAGCACGGCTTTCATGCGTTCAATTTCTTCGGCCACCTCGGCTGGCGTACCGTCCGATTCGCACAGCAGCACCGCTTCGGCATCCATGTCGTAGCCTGCCTTGACGTAGGGTTCGACGGCGTGGGTCGCCTTCTTGTCCATCATCTCCAGCCCGCCGGGGATGATGCCGGCGGCAATGACGCTGGCGACGGCATCACCGGCCTTTTTCACATCATCGAAGTAGGCCAGCACCACCTGCGCCAGCTCGGGCTTCGGCGTCAGCTTCACCGTCACTTCGGTAATGACCGCCAGCAGGCCTTCGGAGCCATTGATCAGGGCCAGCAGGTCAAGGCCAGCAGCGTCAAGCGCCTCGGCGCCAAACTCGACTGCTTCACCCTCGATGGTAAAGCCGCGCACCTTGAGCACGTTATGCACGGTCAGGCCGTATTTAAGGCAATGCACGCCGCCCGAGTTCTCGGCCACATTGCCGCCGATAGTGCAGGCAATCTGCGAGGAAGGATCGGGTGCGTAGTAAAGATCGTGGGGAGCTGCCGCCTCGGAGACTGCCAGATTGCGCACCCCGGGCTGCACGACCGCGGTCCGCGAAACCGGATCGACCTTGAGGATGCGCTTGAACTTGGCCAGGGAAAGGACAACCCCATCCTCGTGCGGCATGCAGCCGCCGGAAAGCCCCGTCGCCGCCCCGCGTGGCACCACCGGCACCTTGAGTTCGAAACAGGCGCGCAGGATGGCTTCGACCTGCGCTTCCGTTTCCGGCAGCACAACCAGCAGCGGCATCGCCCGATAGGCGGTCAGGCCATCGCACTCGTAGGGGCGAAGTTCCTCTTCCTCGACCAACAGCAGATGTGGCGGCAAGACCTTTTTGAGTCGCGCGAGAATGGCGCGCTTGTCCACCGTGAAGCGAACATCGTTGACAAAGGCCATGGAAAAACTCCTGCGAGACGAAGCCGAACGGCGGGTTACTTGGGCTTGTTGCCGCCCAGATCGGTGGGCAAGTTGAGGCCGACGCGCTCGGCAGCACCGCGCAGGTGCACGTGCGCCGCCTGCCTCGCTGCCGCAGGATCTCCGGCGGCAATGGCCTCAAGAATCAGGTAATGCTCGCGCTGCGCTTCCCGCGGCGACTCCATGCCGCGCGGATGGTCGATCCAGGCCATGCGACGCGATTCCGAAAACTGGCGACCGAGAAATTCCGAAAGGCGCAAGACATACTGGTTGTGGGTCGCCGAAGCGATGGCCAGATGGAAATCGTCGTCGGCTTCGGAACCATCGGTTTCCGCAGCAAGCGCTTCTTCCATGCGCTGCAGGCAGTCACGCATGGTGACAACATCCGCGTCGGTGCGGCGACGTGCTGCCAGTTCG
>JAUPVD010000162.1 GCA_030917225.1 Pseudomonadota bacterium | reverse complement strand
CCGATCTACTTGGCGCTGGCGCCGGTGGCCAGCACCAGGGTGTCGCAGGTGTAGGTGCCCGAGTCGCCGGTCAGCGTGAAGGGGCGGCGGCTGAAGTCGACCTGGTTGATGTGGTCGAAGACGATCTGCGTGTTGAAGCGCTCGGCATGCTTCTGGAAGCGCTGCATCAGGTCGGGGCCCATCACGCCTTCGACGTCGGCGGGCCAGTTGTCCACGTCGGTGGTGGTCATCAGCTGGCCGCCCTGCGCGATGCCGGTGATCAGCACCGGCTTGAGGTTGGCGCGGGCGGCATAGACGGCAGCGGTGTAGCCGGCGGGGCCGGAACCGAGGATGAGCAGGCGGCAGTGGCGGGTGGTTTGGGTCATGGTCGTTTGGTGTGTGCAGGTTGGGTAATCCGCAAATTATAACGGTGTCACGGTCGAGGCGGCGTCAGGTTCCCCTTGCGTTTTATGAAACAGTCTTATAACTTTCAGCCAACTCGATGAATTACAAAATAAAAGGTGGGCCGGAATGGCTTCTGGCGGTGTAGGTACAAGAGGGCTGGTTCTGCTGCGGACGATACCGCTGTTTCACGGCGTGCTGGACCCTCAGCTGGAACAGATCGCGGGTGTGGCCAATCACCGCAAGGTGACGCGCGGCACGGTGATCGTACGTGCCGGCGATGTGACGGATTCGCTCTACATCCTGATCAACGGCAGTGCCCGCGTGCTGAACAGCGACGATGAAGGGCGCGAAGTGATTCTTTCCATCCTCGGCCCCGGCGATTTCTTTGGCGAAATGGGCCTGATCGATGGCAGCCCGCGCTCGGCTGATGTCGTGGCGGCCGAAGCCTGCGAGATGCTGGTGATCTCGAAGGCCGATTTCAAGCGCTGCCTGCAGGAAAACTTCGAGGTGGCGCTGAACATCATGAAGCGCCTGGTCGAGCGCCTGCGCGATGCCGACCGCAAGATCGAGAGCCTGGCGTTGATGGATGTCTATGGCCGCGTCGCCAAGCTGCTGCTGGAATTTTCGGAGATGCACGACGGCCATCGGGTCATCCGCCGCAAAATAACCAAGCAGGATATCGCCAAGATGATCGGCGCTTCGCGCGAAATGGTCAGCCGCGTGATGAAGGATCTGGAAGCCAGCGGCTATATCCGTGTCGAAGAAGGGCAGATTGTTCTCGACGAAGGCTGATGCTGGCGGCGTACGCTTCGCGGCGGGCGGGTATAATCGACCTTTCATTTTTGCTCGCCGTTTCCCTGGCCCATCTCCTTGACTTCCAAGACTGCTGAACGGAGCGACAGCGCTCCGAGCCCACTTCCCGAAAAAATCGCAGTCATCCTGCAGGAATCGCGCTGGCTGGCGCTGGTCGTGTTGGCCGGCTTTCTCTCGCTGGCCTTGTTCGGCTATCACCCGGACGATCCGGGCTGGTCGCGTGCCGTGCATAGCAGCGTGCTGAACAACCCGGCGGGTCGTGCCGGTGCCTGGGTTTCCGATCTGTTGCTCTACCTCTTTGGTTTGTCTGCCTGGTGGTGGGTCATGCTCTGCGCTGCCATCGTCTGGTGGGGCTACCGCCGGCTCGATGGGCTACGCACGGGAGACCGGCGGCCGCTGATCATCGGTTTGGCAGGTTTTTTCATCGTGCTGTTGTCGAGTAGCGCCATCGAGTCACTGCGCTTCCATTCGATGACCGTGGCACTGCCCCTAGTGCCTGGCGGCATGATCGGGCAGGAAGTTGGCGGGCTGGCCATGCGCTACCTTGGTTTTACCGGGGCAACGCTGTTGCTGATCGGTGTGATCGCGCTGGGCTGGAGCCTCTTTTCCGGCATGTCCTGGCTGAATGCCGCCGAGCGGCTTGGGGCCGTGCTGGAAACCGGCTACCTCGGTGTCGTCGGTGTCTACGAGCGCTGGCAGGATAGGCGCATCGGCCGTGAAGTGGCGCAGCAGCGCGAGGTTGAGGTTGAGGTCGAGCGTGAGCGGGTCGAACAGCACGAGCCGATCTTCATCGAGATGCCGGTGCCGGTGGTCGAGGTGTCGAAGAAAGTGGAGAAGCGCATCGAGCGCGAGCGCCAGACGCCGCTGTTCCCCGAGGTGGTCGAGGGCGGCATGCTGCCGCCGTTGCACCTGCTGGCCCCGGCACCGCCGCAGACCGACATGCCCAGCCCAGAAACGCTGGAATTCACCTCACGTCTGATTGAACGCAAGCTGGCCGAATTCGGTGTGCAGGTCCATGTCCTGGCCGCCTATCCCGGCCCGGTGGTGACGCGCTACGAAATCGAGCCGGCAGTGGGCGTCAAGGGGGCACAGATCGTCAATCTGTCGCGCGATCTGGCACGGGCGCTGGCGCTGGTGTCGATCCGCGTGGTCGAGACGGTGCCCGGCAAGTCATGCATGGCGCTCGAGCTGCCTAACCCGAAACGGCAGACGGTGCGTCTGTCCGAAATCATTTCGAGCAAGGCCTATCAGGACATGGCCTCGCCACTGACGCTGACGCTCGGCAAGGACATTGGTGGCCAGCCGGTGGTGGTCGACCTGGCCAAGATGCCGCACCTGCTGGTGGCCGGTACGACGGGTTCCGGCAAGTCGGTCGGCATCAACGCGATGATCCTGTCGATGATCTACAAGTCGGACCCGGAAAAGGTCCGCCTGATCATGGTCGACCCGAAGATGCTCGAACTCTCGATCTACGAGGGCATCCCGCACCTGCTGGCACCGGTCGTTACCGACATGCGCCAGGCAGCCAACGCGCTCAACTGGTGCGTCGGCGAAATGGAAAAGCGCTACAAGCTGATGAGCGCCATGGGCGTGCGCAACCTCGCCGGCTTTAATACCCGTATCCGCGATGCCGAGAAGCGTGGCGAAAAACTGCCCAACCCGCTGTCGCTGACGCCGGAAGCGCCGGAGCCGCTGGTTACGCTGCCGTACATTGTGGTTGTCATCGACGAGTTGGCCGATATGATGATGGTGGTCGGCAAGAAGGTCGAGGAACTGATCGCCCGTCTGGCGCAGAAGGCGCGCGCTTCGGGTATCCATCTGATTCTCGCCACGCAGCGGCCGTCGGTCGACGTCATTACCGGCCTGATCAAGGCCAACATCCCGACGCGCATTTCGTTTCAGGTCTCCAGCAAGATCGACTCGCGCACCATCCTCGATCAGATGGGTGCCGAGGCACTGCTCGGGCAGGGTGACATGCTCTACCTGGCGCCGGGTACCGGTTACCCGACACGGGTGCATGGCGCTTTCGTTGCCGATGATGAAGTGCATCATGTGGTCGACTATCTGAAAAAGGCCGGCGTGCCAGAGTATGTCGATGGCGTGCTGACCGGCAGTGGCAGCGATGACGACGAAGGCGGCGAGGGCGCTGACAGTGGTGATGCCGAGAGTGATCCACTTTACGACCAGGCGGTCGACATCGTGCTGAAGAATCGTCGTGCCTCGATCTCGCTGGTGCAGCGCCATCTGCGCATCGGTTACAACCGTGCTGCACGGCTGATCGAAGCGATGGAGAAGGCCGGGCTGGTTTCTTCCATGGACGGTCGCGGCGGTCGCGAAGTGCTGGCCCGCAAGGCTGAAGAGTGATGCTGCGCAGTGTTCTGGTCAGTGTAGTCGCGCTGGTGTCCCTGCTGGCGACGCCGTTGGCGCAGGCCGATGCGCTGGATCGCATGCGCGGCTTTCTCGAAAGTACAAAAACGCTGCGTGCTGACTTTACCCAGACAGTCCTGCCGAAGAACGGGCGCAAGCCGCAGTTTTCGTCCGGGTCGATGGTGCTCTCGCGGCCGCACAAATTTCGCTGGCAGATTGAAAAGCCCTACCCGCAGTTGATCGTTGGCGATGGTGAAAAGGTCTGGCTCTACGACCCGGAATTGCGTCAAGTGACAGTGAAGAAGCAGGGTGCCGCCCTGGCTGGTTCGCCCGCCGCGCTGCTCGCGGGCGAAGGTATCGTTGCGCTGCAAAAGCATTTCAGCCTGGTTAACCTGGGCGCGAAGGAAGGTCTGGAGTGGCTGGAGGCGACGCCGAAATCTACCGACAGCGGCTTCGAGCGGGTGCGCATCGGCTTCGCTGGCAGCGAACTGCGGTCGATGGAACTCGTTGACAGCTTCGGTCAGTCAACCTCGCTGGTGTTCGAACGCATCGAGCGCAACCCGTCCCTCACCGCCACCACCTTCCGCTTCGTGCCGCCCGCCGGGGCGGATGTGCTCGGTGACTGATCTTTTCTCTTCTGCCACGGCTGACGACACGCCGGTTGGTTTTGTACCGCTGGCCGAACAACTGCGGCCGAAAACGCTTGACGACGTGGTTGGCCAGACGCACCTGCTCGGGCCCGGCAAACCGTTGCGCCTGGCCTTTGAAGCCGGGCAGCCGCATTCGATGATCTTCTGGGGGCCGCCGGGCGTTGGCAAGACGACGCTGGCGCGGCTGATGGCCGATGCCTTCGAGGCGGATTTCATCGCGTTGTCGGCGGTGCTCTCCGGCGTCAAGGAAATACGTGAGTCGATCGCGCGTGCCGAAGTGAACAAATCGCTGGGCCGGCGCACCATCCTGTTCGTCGATGAAGTGCATCGCTTCAACAAGTCGCAGCAGGATGCCTTCCTGCCCTTTGTCGAATCCGGGCTGGTCACCTTTGTCGGGGCCACCACCGAGAATCCTTCCTTTGAAGTCAATTCGGCGCTGCTGTCGCGGGCTTCGGTCTATACGCTGCAGTCCTTGTCCGAAGCCGAGATGGGGCAGCTCTTCGACCGCGCGGCGGCTGCTGCACTTGATGGCCTGTCGTTCGACGAAGATGCGCGCGGCCGCCTGTGCGGCGTCGCCGACGGTGATGCACGCAAACTGCTGAATCTGCTCGAACAGATTCGTACCGCCGCGCAGACCACCAGGCGCAGCGCGATCGACGGCGAGTTCGTCAATGACGCGCTGGCACAGCAGTTGCGCCGCTTCGACAAGGGCGGCGACGCCTTCTACGACCAGATTTCGGCCCTGCACAAATCGGTGCGCGGCTCCGACCCGGATGCCGCGCTGTACTGGTATTGCCGCATGCTCGACGGTGGCGCTGACCCGCGCTACCTGGCCCGGCGTATCGTGCGCATGGCCTGGGAGGACATCGGCCTGGCCGACCCGCGCGCCGCTGACATGGCCCTCTCCGCATCTGAAACGTACGAACGCCTCGGCTCTCCCGAAGGCGAACTGGCGCTGGCCAATGCGGTGGTCTACCTCGCCGTCGCCGCCAAATCGAACGCCGCCTACAACGCTTACAACGCGGTGCGCGCCTTCATTGCCGAGGATGGTTCGCGGCCGGTGCCGTTGCATCTGCGCAATGCCCCGACCAAGCTGATGAAGGAGATGGGATTCGGCAAGGAATACCGCTACGCCCATGACGAGGCCGGCGGCTACGCCGCTGGTGAATCGTATTTTCCCGACGGCATGCCGGAAACCCGCTGGTACCAGCCGGTGGCGCGCGGGCTGGAAACGAAGATCGGAGAAAAGCTGGCGCACCTGCGCGCGCTCGACGCTGAAGCCCGCAAGAAAGGCCAAGGGCGATGAGCGACGCAGTGCCATTGGTTCAGGCCGTGGCACTGGCTGCCGGGTTGGCTTGGGCGAGCGGTCTGCGGCTTTATCTGGTGCTTTTTCTCGCCGGCCTGCTGGCGCATCTGAGCTACCTGCAACTTCCGGAAAACCTCGACATCCTCAAGCATCCGCTGGTCATGGCTGCCAGCGGCATCATGCTGCTGGCCGAATTCGTTGCTGACAAGGTGCCGGGTTTCGATTCGTTCTGGGACGGGCTGCAAACTTTCGTGCGCATTCCTGCCGGTGGTGCGCTGGCCGCGTTGTCGCTCGGTGTTGCCGATCCCGCGCTGATGCTGGCGGCGGGTCTGGTCGGTGGCACGATCACGGCGGGCACCGCCTTGACCAAAGCGGGCGGACGCTTGGCGATCAACACCTCGCCCGAGCCGTTTTCTAACTGGGCGGCCTCGTTCGGAGAAGAAGCGGCGGTGCTCGGCGGCTTCTGGCTGATGCTGCAGCACCCGTGGGTCTTTCTCTGCTTGCTGGCGATTTTCCTGCTGCTGCTTTTCTGGCTGTTGCCGAAACTCTGGCGCTTCCTGCGT
>JAUPVD010000161.1 GCA_030917225.1 Pseudomonadota bacterium | reverse complement strand
CTCGTCAAGCAGCGACGATCAGGTTCGCCTCTTAAGCAGCCACCAAACTGCGCTCCGGAATACATCTCGCTGTTATCGCCCTGGGCGCCCAGGGCGATAAGTGCGCCTGGAATGCCGCAGGCCGGCCTTCGGCCCGCGAGTTCCGGGCGCTTGCGGCCTGTCGGAGCCGACCGATTTCGAGCGCGAAGTGCGCATCAGATCGCATCGGCACATCTCAACGCGTACTGCGCAGATTATCCCTAGGCGCGCAGAGCCAGCAACTGCAAAAAAATTCGCCGAAAATTTGAGGCGATGGGAGAGTTATGGACAAAGATCTTGAGACAGCCTGTGTGGCACGGCGCACTCTAAACTGAAGCGCAACACCCGAACTGAATCAAAGACCTGAGGCGATGGGCCAAGCATATTCAAGCCTGAGCATCGAGGAGCGCACGCAGATCAGCCTGCTGCGCAGCCAGGACGTGAAGCCGGCGGAGATCGCCCGGCAGCTGGGCCGCTCGAAGTCGACGATCAGTCGGGAGCTCGGGCGCAACCGCAGCGCGGGCAAGCCGTATGTGGCGGCGGCGGCGCAGCAGCTGGCCACCCGCCGCCGCACGGCGGCCAAGAAAGGTCGGCGCAAGCTGGGCCCGATGCTGGACTCGCCGCTGGGCCGCTTCGTGCGCAGCGAGCTGCGCCGGGCGTTGTCGCCCGAGCAGATCGCTGGGAGACTCAAGCGCATGCACGGTGATGACCTGTCCCAGCGCGTCTCGCACGAGACCATCTACCAAGCGATCTATCTCGTGCCCCGCGGCGATCTGCGCACCGAGCTGATCGACGCCCTGCGGCAGAGCACCGGCAAGCGCATGCCGCGGGCGCGCGGCACCAGCCGCAAGGGCGGCTCCATCGTCAACATGACGCCGCTGAGCGAGCGGCCGCCCGAGGTGGACGGACGCACCGTGCCCGGCCACTGGGAAGGCGACTTCATCAAGGGTGCGCGCAACGCCAGCGCCATCGGCACGGCCGTCGAGCGCTACAGCCGTTTCGTGCTCCTCACCCAGATGAATGGGTGCACGGCCGCACACGCACTCGAGGGCTTCGGCCGGCGCTTCAAGACCGTCATCCCTGAACTGCGCCTGAGCCTGACCTACGACCGCGGCAGCGAGATGGCGCGCCACGAGGCGCTGACGGATGCCACCGGCATGCCGGTGTACTTCTGCGAGCCGTACGCGCCTTGGCAGCGCGGATCGAACGAGAACATGAACGGCCTGGTGCGCCAGTTCCTGCCCAAGGGCACCGATCTGTCGACCGTCACGCCGCAGAAGCTGGCCTACATCGAGGCCATGCTCAACGACCGGCCGCGCAAGATCCTCGACTTCCGGACCCCGCGCGAGGTCTATATGGAAATCGTCGAGGCGGAGTTGCTCAAACGGGCGCAACGGCAAACTCAGGGTGTTGCACTTCAAGGTTGACACCGCCCAGCCGGTGCCCGCCTTCGACACGCCCGAACTGCACGCCCTGGTGCGCGACCTGCTGGACACCATGGCCGCCGCCCACGGCGCCGGCATCGCCGCCCCGCAGATCGGCGTCGACCTGCAGGTGGTGGTCTTCGGCAGCGGCGAGATCAACCCGCGCTACCCCGACCAGCCCCCGGTGCCCCGCACCGTGCTGTGCAACCCGGTGATCACCCCGCTGACCGCCCTGCTGAGCACCTCACTGATGCTGCCGCGGACGGCCGACGCCCCCGACACCGCGCCGGAAGAAGAAGACGGCTGGGAAGGCTGCCTGTCCGTGCCCGGCCTGCGCGGCCAGGTGCCCCGCTGGCGCCGCATCCGCTACACCGGCACCGACCCCGAAGGCCGCCCCATCGACCGCGAGGCCGAAGGCTTCCACGCCCGCGTGGTGCAACACGAGTGCGACCACCTGATCGGCCGCCTGTACCCGACCCGCATGCGCGACCTGACGACGCTGGGGTACACGGCGGTGTTGTTTCCGGAGTTGGGGGATGGGGTGCCGGAGGAGTGAGGGGGGCCTGCAGCCCGCTGCCAGAATTGGCGGCGGGTGGTCCGCCGAACAGCCTGGGCTGAGCGCGTAGCGTTCTGGCAGGTCGGTCCGGATGGGCGATGGGTTGGTTCCGCCGCGATGCTCGGAAACACGGCGGATCCGCGTTTGCCTTCCATATTGATCAGAAAACCAAGAGCAAGGGTAAGACCGGTGTTTGAACAGACCTTCAAGAACATTGACGACATCCTGCACAAGGACGCCGGCTGCACCAGCGAGCTGGACTACACCGAGCAATCCTCCTGGCTGCTGTTCCTGAAGTACCTGGACGACCTCGAAACCGAGAAGGCCGCCGAGGCCGAGCTGGAAGGCAAGCCCTACCGCCACATCCTGGAGCCGGTGTTCCGCTGGTCGAGCTGGGCCGCACCCAAAGGGGCCGACGGCCAGATCGACCACAACCAGGCGATGACCGGCGACGACCTGCGCGACTGGGTCAACCGCAACCTGTTCCCCTACCTGGCTGGATTCAAGCAGCGCGCCAGCGGCCCCGACACCATCGAATACAAGATCGGCGAGATATTCGGCGAGATCAAGAACAAGATCCGCAGCGGCTACACCCTGCGCGACATCATCGACCACATCGATGAACTGCGCTTCCGCTCCCAGGTCGAGAAGCACGAACTGTCCGCCCTCTACGAAGAGAAGATCAAGCGCATGGGCAACGCCGGGCGCAACGGCGGCGAGT
>JAUPVD010000160.1 GCA_030917225.1 Pseudomonadota bacterium | reverse complement strand
TGCCGAGGAAGACATAAAGCGCAATGCGCGCACGCGCGCGCAGGATGAGCAGGAACTGTTGCAGGGTCATGGTGCCGGGTGTCCCTTGGAAAGATTGGTTGTCAGAGTCGCTGTTGTCCGGGAGGTGGTCGTTATCCCGAAAGGGTTCGTTATCCCGGAAGTGCTCGTCACCTCGGAAGGGCCCGTCACCCCGGAAGGGCCCGTCACCCCGGAAGGATCCGTCACCCCGGAAGGATCCGTCACCCCGGAAGGATCCGTCACCCCGGCGAAAGCCGGGGTCCAGTACGGCCGTCCAAGGCGCCCCATGCGTCTGCCCTGGACCCCGGCACCCCAAGGGCACTTCCTTCGGGGCGCTTTCGCCGGGGTGACGGGGTATAGGGCGCTCTTCGGGATGGCCGAGGTGACGGGGTATAGGACGCGCTCCGGGGTGACGGAGTGCGAGGCGTTCTCCGGAGTCGCCCGGGTGACGCGGTATGCGGCCGTCGCCGGGATGACGATGCGTTTGGCGTTTCGAAGCATGTTCAGAACAGGCTTTCGCGCACGTAGATGACGTCGTTGGGTTGCACGAGGTCGGTCATTTCGGGGGAGAGTTGTTCGACGGTGCCTTCGCCATTCTTGCGGTGCAGGCGCAGGCGGTATTCGCTGCCGCGCGGGGTGGGGCCGCCGCCCTGGGCCAGGGCCTGCATGACGGTCATGCCGCGTTCGATGCGGTAGGTGCCGGGGCGCTGGGCTTCGCCGTAGATGTAGAACATCGGGGCGCGGTGTACATAGATGGTGTCGCCGCCGGCGAGGACGATGTCGTCGGCGGGGTTTTCGCCGATGTACAGCGAGGGGATGTCGATGCTCTTGCGGAAGGGCTTGCCGCCGCGCAGGCCGGTGACGATGACCACGTCGTCACCGCCGGGGGTGGCGCCACCGGCGGCGGCGAGCATGTCGCTGACGCGGGTGTTGAGGGTTTCGAGCGGGAAGCGGCCGGGGCGGTTGACCTGGCCGAGCACGGCGACCTGGTTGCCGCGCAGCTGGATGATGACGATGTTGACCTGCGGCTGCTGGACGAAGCCGCCATCCTTGAGCGCTGTGGCAATCTTCTTTTCGGCTGCGGCGATGGAGAGGCCGCCGAGGTCGACCGAGCCGATCAGCGGGTAGGTGATGGCGCCGCTTTCGGCAACGCGGGTTTCAATGGTCAGGTCCGGGTTCTGGAAGACTTGCACGCGGATGGTGTCACCGGCACCCAGCGGGTAGTCGGGCTTGTCCTGGGCGATGGCGCCTCCGCCGATGCAGGCGGCAAGCAATAGGGCAGCGTTGATGAGGCGGCGGATCATGCGGTCTCCGTTCGTGGTGCGGTGTGCGCGGCCTACTTGAGGCCGGCGACGCCTTTTTCGAGGGTCTTGGCGGCCGGGCTTTCGGCTTTCTGGGCGGCGGCAGCGGGTGCGGCCGGGGCGGTTGTGGCGGGTGCTGCAGCGGCGGCCGGGGCGGCCTTCGGGGCGGCACCTTCGGCGAATTCGCCGACGTAGGTGATCTTGGCTTTTTCCTTGAGCTGCTTGAGTTCCTTGCCGGCGGCTTCGCTGGCGCGCTGGTTGCCGAGGAACTGCTGCACGCGCGGCAGGGCCTGGGCTTCGGTTACCGGGGCGCTTTGCGAGGCGACGAGGCGCATGGCGGTGACGCTCTGGTCGTTTTCGAGGACGATGCCCTGGCCGTCCTTGAGGGCGTGCACCTTGGGCAGCAGTTCAAGCGGGATCTGTTCGGCCGGGCGCGTGGCGCTGCCGCCGGCGAACTTGATGTCTTTCGACTTGAGCCACTTGGCGATTTCTTCCATCGGCTTGCCGGCGGCGATCTGTTCGCGCAACTGGGCGGTGACGCCAGCCGATGCGGGCAGGATGATTTCCTGGATGTTATAGATGCGGCGCTCGGCGAAGAGCTGCGGGTGTTCGCTGTAGTACTTGCGCGCTTCGTCGGTGGTGGGCTTGGGCAGGGCGGAGGTGATCTGCTCGACATAGGCGCGGGCGAGGATTTCGCGGCGGGCGGCTTCAAGGGCGGACATGACTTCCGGCGAGCGGTCGAGTTTCTTTTCGATGGCCTGGTCGACGACGATCTGCTGGTCGATGAGCTTTTCGAGCGCTTCGCGACGCATGCGCGGCGCTTGTTCCGGCGAGGCGGCGGCGCCGCTGCGCGAGAGTACGTAGTTGATCTGGTGCACCGAGATTTCGGCGGCGTTGACCTTGGCGGCAACCTGGGTGGCGGGTTTCTTTTCTTCCTTGCTGCCGCAGGCGGCGAGGCCGAGGGCGAGCGGCAGGGCAAGAACGGGGAGGAGGAATTTGCTACGGGTAACTTGCTTTTGCACGGTCCGGATCATCCAGGCTGGTTATTACGGAAATGCGACAATTTGCCGCAATAAATCATACAGTTCGGCCAGTTTGCTAGGCCGCTGGCATTGTACCTTGCCGACCGTGACAAAAATGCGAAACATTTCACGGTTCTGGCTTGAAATACGGGTATTTCGGACTATTTTCCGCGCTGCAACAATTTCATCTGCGGGACGCGCGATAGTAGCCAACTACGGCGCTGGGCGAAATAGTTCATTCGAACTACGCCCTTGGTCATATATCCGGGCTGCCATGGCACTACCTCAGGCTTTCAGCATCGACAAACCATCCAACTGACTTTTGCTAGCCCCCGTCACACCGGCGAAAGCCGGTGTCCAGAAAAGTGCTCTGATACTGGATCCCGGCTTTCGCCGGGATGACGCGTTACCGCCTGCTGTTTTGGCAAGCCTCTGTTGCGATACGCAAATAACTGATGCCAGAGGCTCAAGGTAGTGCCATGGAGGCCGGGCTGGAATCAGAAAGTGAGCTGTGCGCTGACCATGCCGATGGTGGTCTTGTAGTCGAACCCGGAGAGGTTGGAGGAGCGTTGGTCGGACTGCCGGGAGGTGGAGACGACGACGGAGTTCATCGGCTGCCAGTCGAGGGCGATGAGGCTGGTGCGCTGGGTGTCGCTACGGTCGTTGGCGGCGGTGACGGCAATGGCGCCGCGATAGTCGCGCGTCTGGTAGCTGTAGCTGCCGCGCAGCGTTGTGCGCGAGGTGATCTGCCAGGTCGGGGTGATGGCGTAGTTGTCGCTGACGTAGTAGCTGCTGCTCAGTTGCTGGTAGGCGTTGAGCTGCCGTGTCCAGCCGGCGGTGATGCGGGTCTTGGCGGTCGGGTTCCAGTTGAGGTTGAAGTTGCCGACGTTGCCGGAGTAGTCGCGTGCCGAGTAGTGCTCCTGGGTGCGCGAGACGCGGGCAAAGCGGCCGTCGAGGCTGGTCTTGCCGGTGATCGGCCAGAAGATGCGGAGTTCGTGTTCGTCCTGGTCGAATTCGTTGTCGAGCAGGACAACGGGGATCGGCTGCGGCCGGTTGGTGTATTCGCCGTGGCCGGTGCGGGCGACATAGCCGATGTTGGCGCCGGAGGCGAAGGTGTAGCGCAGCCCGGCTTCGGTGGAGGTCAGCTTGCTGTCGCCTTCCTGCACGAAGATCTTGCTGTTGGTGCTGGTGCTTTCGCTGATGCCGGCGAGCAGGTGGAAGCCGCCGGGCAGCTTGAGGGCGGCGTCGAAGCGCTGGTCTTCCTGGGTGCGGATGTTCTGCTGGCGGTAGTTGCTGTAGTCGCTGAAGCTGTTGAGCGATTCGCTGCGCTTGCTGGTGAGGTTGCCGCTCAGGTAGGGCGTGAAGGCCCAGCGCCACGCCGCCGAGTAGTTTTTGGCGGTGAAGTCGAGGTAGTCGTAGGTGTTGTAGCGGTAGTCGACCAGGGTGGCTTCGAGCTCGAAGCGCTGCAGCGAATAGGCTTTGTTGAACCTGAGGCCGACGGTGTTGGCCTTGTAGGTCTCGGATTTGTTGGAGCTGCCGATCAGGGCGGCGGCGTTGGCCGAGTCGGACAGGCGGAAAAAGTTGCTGTCGTGCATGACCGCGCTGCTGGCGAAGAGGTTGACGGTGTCGAGGTTGTCGGCACGGGCAACGTTGGCGGCGAGCAGTGCGGGCAGGAAAACCGCGGGGAAGAACAGCGCAGGGTAGAACAACGCAGGCAGACGGCGTGCGTGCAGCGGTCGGGCGAGCGGCGGCCGGCCTGCTGCTTGAGCGTTCATTCGACGGGGCCTGCGGTGCGGCATTTTCTCAGACGGAGGTTCCCACGATTGTGGGAAGCATCCGGGTCGTTGCGTCGCGTAGCCGGGAGGTCATCAGCTGGAGCAGGATGAGCAGGAATTTGTTGCCCAGCCGCGGGTGGTCGATGAGGATTTCGTTGAGCGCACTGCGGGTGAGGATGGCGAAATCGGTGGGCTGGGTGGTGATGCAGCTGGCGAAGCGATGCTGGCCGTCGATCAGTGACATTTCGCCGACGACGCCACCGGGGCTGACGTGGGCGACGATCTTGTGGTCGTTGGTGCCGTAGGCCTTGACGACATCGATGGCGCCGGTCAGCACGATGAGCATGAAGTCGCCGCTGTCGCCTTCGTCGAGGATGGTGGTGTGGGTCGCCGCGCCGAAGCACTCCATGTATTCGCACAGGACATCGGATTCCTGGTCGCTGAATCCTTCGAAAATGGCGAGGGTGCTGGCAATTTCGCGGATTTCGTCGGCGAAATTGGCTGCACTGCCGAGATTCACGAGGTCTTTTTGTTGTGTTGCAGCGCTTGCGGGCATTGTTTGGGTGTCCGTAGGGGGTTTTCTGACCAGGGCGCTGCCAGGAATGATGCGCGATTATGCCTTGCGCGAACCTTGTCCGGCAAGGTTGGGTCGGTGATCGATGGGGGTGGTCGGTTAGTAGGCAGCCTGGTCCTTGAAGACGACAAGGACCGTTCTGAGGATGATGTTGAGGTCGAGCCCGAGCGACCAGTTGCGCAGGTAATCCAGGTCGTAGTCGATGCGGGCCTGCATCTTGTCCAGCGTTTCGGTTTCGCCGCGATAGCCGTTGACCTGGGCCCAGCCGGTGATGCCGGGCTTGACCTTGTGGCGGATCATGTAGCCCTTGATCAGCTTGCGGTAGAGCTCGTTGTGGGCGACGGCGTGCGGCCGCGGACCGACGATGCTCATGCGCCCCTGCAGGACGTTGACGAATTGCGGCAGTTCGTCGAGCGAGGTTTTTCTGAGAATGCGGCCGAGCGGGGTGATGCGGCTGTCGTTCTTGCCGGCCTGCTTGATGGTGCCGCCGTCTTCGCAGACGGTCATCGAGCGGAATTTGTAGACCAGGATTTCTTCGCCGTCGAGGCCGTAGCGGCGCTGCTTGAAGATGATCGGCCCGGGCGAGGTGAACTTCACGCCGAGGGCGATGAGCAGCAGGATGGGCGAGATGAGCAGCATGATGAGCAGCGAGAGGATGACGTCGCTGCTGCGCTTGATGGCGCCGTTGGCGCCGGTGAACGGTGTTTCGCAGACGGAGATGACAGGCATGCCGCAGACGGAGCCGGTGCGCCCCTGGATGAGGTCGGTGACGAACATGTCGGGCACGAAGTAGATCGAGGCGGTGGTGTCCTTGAGTTCGTCGAGCACCTGCAGGATGCGCGGCTGCGAGGCCATGGGCAGCGACAGGTAGATCAGCTGGATGCGGTTTTCCTTGACGAAGGCCGGCAGGTCGGCAAGTTTGCCGATGGGCGCGTAGCGTTCGTGGCTGGCCAGGCGCTGGGCGTCGCGGTCGTCGAAGAAGCCGGTGAGTTTGATGCGCGAGAAGCGGGTTTCGTCGATGCGCTGCGCGAGGGCGATGCCCTGCTCGTTCATGCCGACGATGATGGCGTGCTGCGCGCTGCCCTGAAGCATGAGGAGGTAGGGGGCGATGACCCGCAGGGCAAGGTGGCCGGCGATCAGGGTCAGGGGCGCAACCCATATCCAGGTGATCAACGCCTGGCTGGAGAATTCGCGGTGGTAGCGGCTGGCGAAACCGAGGAAGAGCAGCAGGCCGGCGATCCACAGCCAGCTGAGCAGCACGTCGGTGATGACTTTCCAGGCAGGCCGGCCAAGCCGGGAGGTGCCGGGGAAGGTCAGCGAGAAGACGATGACCGAGAGGATGAGGTAGGGCGGCGACAACTCACCTTCGAAGTAGAAGGCGATGGCCCACAGGGAAAGGGTGAGCAGCGCCGGTTCGAGGATGATCTCGACGACCGAGAGCAGGTTGTCCTTGCCGAGCGGTGTCGCCGTGCGTCGGGCAGCGAGCCCCGAGCCGGCGAGCGGCGGGTTGCTAGCGTCCATTGGCGGAAAGTTTTTCGAATCGGGAGACGGCTTGCGTCCGGTTGTAGACACTCAGCTTCTTGAAGATGCGCTGCAGGTGGTTTTTTACGGTGAAGGCACTGATGTCGAGGATGAGGCCGATTTCCATATTGGTCTTGCCCTTGCGAACCCAGTCCATGATTTCGCATTCGCGCGGGCTGAGGTCGTGACCTTCTCCATCCTTGGCGGCCGGCTCTGGCGTTTGTTCTTTGGCATTTCCGCGATGGACGTGCTGGCGCGGGAGATGGGCGACCTGGCGCAGGGCGGTGTCGAGATGGGGCAACAGGGTTTCGATGGCGCTGCGGGAATTTTCACCGTGAGCGGCCGTTCCACTGAAAAGAATGTAGAGGCAGTCGTGGCGGCCACGTTCGTCGCTGATGCCGTGGACCAGCGATGAACGCATGCCTTTCAGTGCTCCGCCCAGGGCGCATTGGAGGCCGCCATTCTGCATCAGGAAGCCGGATTCGCCGGCGTCGAGCACGTAGGGTTTCTT
>JAUPVD010000159.1 GCA_030917225.1 Pseudomonadota bacterium | reverse complement strand
TGTTGAACAGCTCGACACCGCCGACGCCAGCGTCGGCCACCTTCCGGAAATTCTCCAGGGCCGGTTCGAGCATGCCCAAGGCGTGCTGGAGGGTGGCCAGATGGGCGCGCGCCTCGAAATCGCCAGGGGCTGCGGCAACCGCCGCAGCCATCACGGCCATGGCCTGCGCGCCGTTACCCTCGACAAGCGCGGCATTGACCTGCTCGCCCCAGGCAGTATCCGACGCGACCCCGCCGCTACTGGTACCGCTGCGGCCCACCAACCGGCCAGCGGGTTTGATCGCGCGCAGCTCGACCGTCAGTTGCGCAAACACGTTGAATTGTTGGTCACCTGCCAGACGCAGTTCCTGTTCCGTCACCTCGCCGCGCTGCAGTTTTTCGTGCCAGCGCGGCTTAAGGTCCAGCGTCGACGAATCGACCTCGAAATCGATGCCCAGATACTTGCCCAGCGGCGTGTTCGCCGCGCCGATGGCATCCCACTCGGCATTGAGGCGCTGGCTGAACATCTCCAGCCCGGCCTCGGTCACCGGGCGGACATGCGTCGGGTCGTTGAGATATTCGTCGCAACGGGGGTGCGGCACCATGATGTGCACATGGGCACCGTCGCAGCAGACGCGCCATAGTTCGCGCATTATCCCGAGATAGACGGCAGGCGCCTGGCCGAGGTGTTCCAGGACGTGGATCAGTTGCACCTCGTCGACCGAATCGTCGGCCCAGGGCCACGGCGTCGCTTCCAGGTCCAGCACCATGTCCGGCTGGCATCCGGGCTGGGAGTCTACATTGAGGAAGCCTTCGATCTTCCGGTTGCCGCACCCCAGATTCAGCTTCAATTTCCCGACCACGCTTGATTCAGCCACAACCCACTCCCCGATTCAGTTAACCGCCATTGACGAATGTTTCCAGTTCCCTGCATGCCCGTTCGACGACGGGTTCCCACGCGCCCAGCTCGGCCTGCCTGAAAATGCGCAGGCTACGGTACCACGGGCTGTCCTCGCGTCCGAGCAGCCAGCGCCAGTCGGTATCGAAACGGTCTAGCATCCACACCGGCTTGCCCATGGCGCCGGCCAGATGAGCGACGGCCGTATCGACGCTGATGACGAGATCGAGTTGCGCGACGATCGCCGCCGTGTCGAGGAAGGTATGCACATCGGCCATCGGATCGACGATTCGCGCAGCGAGGTCGTTCTCGGCGATTTCCGCGGCCTCCTTGCCGAACTGCAGGCTGACCCAGGTCACGCCGGGAACGTCCAGCAGCGGCAGGAGCTGCCGGAGAGCCACCGTCTTCGCCGATCGGTACACAAACGTCTCGCTGCTAGCCCAGACCAGCCCGACCCGGGGTTGCGGCAAGGCGGCGAAGCGCGCCTGCCAGGCCGCAATGGCCGCGTCGGTCGGCGCCAGATAGGGGCCTTGATCGGGGATGCTGGCCAGCGTTGTGCCGAAGCGCCAGGGCAGCGACATGATCGGGCAATGAACGTCGTGCGCCGGGATCGGTTCGCCCCAGCGAAGGATTTCACAGTCTGCCGCCACAGGCGAGGCTTGAAACAGCTCGGAAAGGCTGTGCAGACAATAATGAATGATGCGTACCGTCGGGTAACGCTGCCTGATCAGGCGGACGTAACGGACGAACTGGATGTTGTCGCCAAAGCCCTGTTCGGCGAAAACCAGCAGGGTTTTCCCGTCCAGCGGCTCGCCAGCCCAGCAAGGCGACGTCAGCGGCGGCCGGTTCTCGGCCAGTTGCGGCTGTTTCCAGCGGAAGTCGTAGTAGGGCCAGCCTTCCTCCAGCCGGCCCTCGGAAAGCAGCATAAGACCAAGATTCAACTCAGCCGACGGAAAACCCGGGCTAACCGCCAGTACCCGCCGAAATTCAACCTCCGCTTCGGCGAACCTTCGTTGCCGCATCAGTACCGCGCCATAGTTCGTACGCGCATCAAGGCTTTCCGGGTCCAGCCGGACGGCCTCGCGCAACATTGCTGCCGCTTCGTCCAGCGAGCTGCCACGCGACATGATGGCACCTAGATTAGAGCGCGGGGCAGCGAGACCGGGGTTGGCCGCAGTGGCGCGATCCAGCGACAATCGAGCCTCATCCTCAAAGCCGAGCTTGCCTAATACCAGTGCAAGATTATTGTGCGCCTCGGCCATCGTAGGTTCGAGCGCGACGGCCTGTTCAAAGGCGGCTCTTGCTTCCACAAAAGACTCTGCTGCACGCAAAGCGTTGCCAAGGAAGTAAAAAACTACGGCATGAGCATCCGGCAACGCAGCAAGCTGTTGCCAAAGCGTAACGTGCAAAGCAGGGTTACCGCTGGTCTCTATAAGTACGCCAAGATCATTCAGGTAGGCGGCACTTCTTGGGTTACGTTTCAGCGCCTCGATATACGCTGCCATGGCACCGGCGACGTCGCCCCGGCCTTTACGCAGGTCTCCCTCCAGCTTGAAGGCATCATCGCTTCGGTGCTCCATCGAGGCCAACACCGCCAATGCCTCATCCGTTTTACCCTGTAGTTGATGACAACGCGCAAGATTGAAGCGCAGATTGTCATCCGGAAACACCATGATGCCGCTGCGCAAGACCGACTCAGCCTGCTCCAAACGTCCTGCCGTGGTCAGAACCGCACCATAGTCGCAGAGAATCTGCGGTTCACCAGGCGCCAGCAATATGGCCCGCTCCAAAAGTGCTAACGCTTGCTCGACATCGCCCGCTTGCAAGCGCAGCCCCCCGAGTGCTGCCAGCAGCCGGGGATTATCCTGGTCGCCAAGCAGCGCCGCTCTGACCTCACTCTCCCAGCCCCCCTGCCCCAAGCTCTCCCCCCACTAATAATGGTATACAGCTGATTCATGAATGGCAGGAAGTGTAGCATTTGACCACGAACGAAAAACTCCTAAAGTTTCCCAACAGTGCGCCGTAATCTGAATCAAGGGATGAATCCCGGACCGTTCCCAACCTGTGGGGACTTGATTATCGGATAGCAAGGAGAGCCAAAATGCCATCAGTTATTAACACTAATATCTATTCACTAAATGCACAGCGCAACTTGAATAGAAACGACGCCGGCTTGGCAACAGCCTTGCAGCGCCTGTCCTCCGGTCTTCGTGTCAACTCTTCCGTCGATGATGCTGCCGGTTTGGCCGTTGCCGCCAAAATGGAAGCCCAGATGCGCGGCCTTTCGGTTGCCATGCGCAACGCCTCAGACGGTATTTCCTACGCTCAGTCGGCCGACAGCGCGCTAGCCAGCGTCTCGGACACGTTGCAGCGTATGCGCGAACTGGCTACCCAATCACTGAACGGCGCCATCGGCGACACCGAACGCGGCTTCATCAACAACGAATACTCGCAACTGCAGGCAGAAGCAGACCGTATCCAGGGCGCGGCAAAACTTAACGGCGCAACCGTTTTCAGCACCTTCTCTTTCCAGGTGGGCGCAGATTCTGGTCAGTCTCTTTCCGCAACGTTCTCCAGCACCAGCGTCTCCGGTACTAGCGTTGGTACCACAGCAGCGGCTTCAACCGCGCTGGCCAGCGTCGACGCCTGGATCAACTCGATGGCTTCGAATCGTTCGACCATCGGTGGCGTGCAGAGCCGTCTGAACAGCACGATCACCTATCTGGAAGCTGCCCGCGAGAATCAGGCCGCTGCTCGTAGCCGCATCATGGATGCCGACTTCGCCGCAGAAACTGCCAACCTGACCCGCTACCAGATTCTCCAGCAAGCCGGTACGGCGATGGTTTCGCAGGCCAACGCGATCCCGAACAACGTGTTGAGTCTGCTGCGCTAACCCAACGGTTAGAGGCATAACGCCACAAGGGTCGGTGTCGGTCAGACCGACATCGGCCCGAACACGTTAGGAGAGTGACATGGCAATTTCATCCATCAATGGTCAAATTCTGCCCCCCGTCCAGACGCTAGCACCAGGCAACCGTGGCACATCAGGCAACCCCGATGACTTCGCCGCACTGCGTATCACGGGACAGGCAGAGAAGGGCGCCATCGCCCCTCCGGAAAACCCGACAGCAGTTATTGGTGCGGACAATGTTGAAAAAGCGCGTGATGAGCAGCGCACGTCTCAGCAGCCGGACGCTAGCCAAGTAAAGAGTGCAGTCGAGAAACTGAACGCCTTCGTCA